>JBEKGV010000042.1:0-11482 GCA_050012615.1 Acetobacteraceae bacterium
GCGAAGCGATTCATCGCCGCTTCAACGATCCCCGGCACCTTTTCATGGTAGGGATTTACCGATTCGCGCGCCTGAAAGAACGTATCCGGGTTTTGCGCCGTGCCGCGGATGAACGGATGCTCGGGGCTGAGCCCACGTGCGCGATGCGCGCGGACAAGATCGTCATCGATCATCGATCTGATGTCGGCGTCGCTCAGCAACTCCAGCGTGTTCAATTCGTGCGATGTTCTGAATCCGTCGAAGAAATGCAGGAACGGAACGCGCGCTTCCAGCGTCGCCATTTGAGCGAGCAAGGCGCCATCGTGCGCCTCCTGCACCGAGGCCGAGCAAAGCAGCGCGAATCCCGTCGGCCGCGCCGTCATCACGTCGGCGTGGTCGCCAAAGATCGACAGCGCCGAAGTCGCCAGCGAACGCGAGGCGACATGAAAGACCGTCGCGTTCAACTCTCCGGCGATCTTGAACATGTTCGGCAGCATCAGCATCAGGCCCTGCGAGGCCGTGAATGTCGTGGTCAGCGCCCCGGATTGCAGCGCACCGTGCAGAGCGCCCGCGGCCCCACCTTCGGCCTGCATCTCCTGCACCACCGGCACGTTGCCCCAAATGTTCTTCAGGCCGCCGGCGGCCCATTCGTCGGCAACATCGGCCATCGGCGAGGACGGCGTGATCGGAAAGATCGCGCAAACCTCATTGACCCGATACGCGACGTGCGCGACCGCGGTGTTGCCGTCCATCGTGGTTCGCGTGCTCATCGGACGGCTCCCTCAGAGGATGCGATGGGAATGTTTCGCGCGGTGGCGGGCGCGGTATCCGGCACCATGTCCATCGCATGGCAAGGGCACTGCTCGACGCACACCGCACAGCCGGTGCACAGATCCATGTTCACCTGGTAACCATGGGTCGGGCCGAGCCTGACGATCGCCCCTTCCGGGCAAGCGGCATAGCAGTTGTCGCATTCGAAGCAGTTGCCGCAGGACAGGCACCTCTGGGCTTCATAGCGCGCCGCCTTGGCATCAAGACCGCTCAGCACCTCCTCGAACCCACTGATCCGCCGGGCGGCTTCCAGCGTCCGCTGTGGCGTCGGATCCGCGTCGCTGTAGACCGGCAAATGCAGCATGTCGAACGACACAACGGGCGCCTTCGCCGGCGCTTGGTAAACCGCATCGCGGAGCCAGGCATCGATATTTCGCGCCGCGCGTTTGCCGTGGCCAACGGAGATCGTGACGGACCGCTCGCCCGCGATCGCATCGCCGCCGGCGAAAAGTCCTGGATGGCCGGTCATCATGTTCGCATCGACGGCCACGGTGCCATCGCCACCGAACGCCAGTCCCGGGACATGGCGCAAGAACTTACTGTCCGTCGTCTGGCCAAGCGCCAATACGACGGCATCGGCTGGCAACGTCTCAAATTGTCCTGTCGGTTGAGGATGGCCATCGGCATCGAGCGTCATCGTCTCAACGGTAAGATTGGCTCCGACGATTTCCTTGATGGTCGTGAGCCATTTGATTTTGATGCCTTCCTCAAGCGCCTCGTCCGCCTCGAAGCCATGCGCGGGCATATGGGCCCGGTCGCGCCGGTAGACGATCAGCGCTTCATCGGCGCCCAGTCTGCGGACGGTACGGGCGGCGTCCATGGCGGTATTGCCTCCGCCGTAAACGATCACCCGGCGGCCCAAAAGTGGCTTCTCTCCGGTTCCAACATCATGCAGTAGCGAAACCGCGTCGAGCACGCGCACCGCGTCACGCGCCGGAATGTCGACATGTTTGCCGACGTCAGCGCCGATCGCGAGGAACGCGGCATCGAATTTGCCCGCTGTAATTTCAGTCAGTACGTCTTCAACTTTGTGATTGAGGACGATCTTCACGCCGATGGCCTCGATCCGGCGGATTTCGCGCATCAGATCGTCTCGCGGCAAACGATAGGCGGGAATGCCGAAATGCATCATGCCGCCGGCCACCGGTCCAGCTTCGTGGATTTCAACGGCGTGGCCCAGGCGAGCGAGGTGATACGCGGCGGACAATCCGCTCGGTCCGGCGCCAATCACCAGAACGCGCTTGCCACTGGGCGTCGCCCCGGCCTTGAACGTCCAGCCTTCCTGAGTGGCCAGATCGCCAAGGAAACGCTCGATCGCATGGATGCCAACCGGTTGATCGAGTTCGGCGCGATTGCAGGCGGTTTCACAAGGATGATAACAAACGCGGCCATGAACCGCCGGCATCGGGTTGTCGCGCACCAGCGTTTCCCACGCTTCCCGGTATTTTCCCGCCTGCGCCAGACTCAACCATCCCTGGATATCCTCGCCGGCGGGACAAACGTTGTTGCAGGGAGGCAGCAGGTCGACATAGACCGGACGGGAATGACGGATCGGTCCCGCCGCGCGGCGGCGCGTCATATCGACCACTGGGCTCATGTCATGCCAACGGGGCTCGATAACGTGGTCGCTCATGAACGTGCCCTTACGGTTAGAGCTATGCCTGCCGCCGGGCGGCTCGCGCGGCCGGTCTCGCGGAGGAAGCAGGAGAGGACGATCGCCAGCGCAATCCCGGCGATGCCGACGGAGCTGGCATGCTGGAACACGGTCTCGGTCAACTTGCCGCCGCCGGCAAGATCATTCAGCAGCCAACCATAGGCCGGTGCGAGCAGCGCGCTGAGCGTGAAGACCAGGAAGTTGATCGCGCCGGTGGCACTGCCCTTCACGTCATCCGGGTTGACCTCTTTGATGATCGAATAGGGGATCATCGCGGCACCGGAACCAATCCCAAGCAACAGGCCCAACAGGTAGGGCGGCACCACGCCAGGCAGCCAGACCACCGCCGTCGTGGCGGCCAGCATCAGCAGCGCACCGCCAATCAGCACAGGTTTGCGCCGTCCGATCCGATCGGCGATGTAGCCCAGAAGCGGGCATCCGATGACCCAGCCGAGCGGCACCATGGTCGCGCGGTTCACCGCTTCAGCATAACCAATACCCAGAGTGTCACGCAGGAACGGGATGCCCCAGATCATGTCGCCGATCGTTGTCGGCAGGAACAGCAGACCCGCCGAAAACCCGCACAGATAGGATTGCGGATTGGTGAGCACGACCTTGTAGGGTTTGAACATCGACAGCAACGATCCTCTGCCCGGTCGCGTCATGTCATGTCCGGCCGGCGTGGCCAGCAATACCACGACCGCCACAACCAGCAGCGTGATACCCGCGAAAATCCAGAATTCTTGCCACGTGATGAAACCGTGAATCATGGGCCCGACAGCGAATTGTCCGGCGGAGCCGCCCAGCATGCCGAAGCACTGCGTGAAGCCGACCGCCGTGGCGAGCCAGGCCGCGGAAAATCCGTGACTGGCGAGGTAGACCGCGCCTGTGAACGCGAAAGCCGCTCCGGCGCCTTGCAGCAGCCGGCCGGTCTCGGCTCCGCCGGCGGAACCGAGGCCGAACATGATGGTGCCGATACCGGTGACGACGATCCCGATCGGGATGACGTATTTGGCCCCGTAACGATCGAGCGCCGCCCCCGCGACGATCGCGAAGCTGGAGTATGTGTAGTAGTATAACCCAAGCAGCGAGCTCACGCCGAGCGTGGTCAATCCGAACGCGGTGGTCAGTTCCGGGACCATCACACCGGGCGCCGAACGGATCGCGTATTGGCCGAAATAGAACAGCAGGCAGAAACCCCAGGCGACGACGTAACCGGTTCGTCCGGTTCGCGTGGAGGGTGAGAATGTGGCCGCTGCCGACATGAGTTGGTCCCCGACTGATCGCATGGATGATAAAGTGGGGCGGATTACCGCGGGCAGAGTCGGAAACTACCTAGGTCGAAGCGACCGTTTGCTTCAGATCCCGGCTGACTGGTGCTAATTCCGCCGGCACGTCCAGGCGGGCCACCCCGATGCGATAATCCGCCATCCCGTAATAGACATCGAAACGATCAGGCGTGCCGAGATCGTCACGCCGATCGATGCCGGTGGGAAACACGACGCGGTTTACCGTGCCATGGAGTTCCAGCGCGCCTTCGGGGACGAGCAGAGGGCCACTCGAATGGTGGATAATTCTGTTCGGGTGTTCTGGTGAGAGAACGATCGCCCCCGCCGAATAACAAAGTATGGGCCGGGCTGGCGTAGAGTAAGGCATCTCATGGACACCATGAAACAGGAACAGCCAGCCATGACGGCACATGATCGGCGGTGGACCGCCGCCAATTTTCAACCGATCCCAATCCATCGTCGGCTGTGTCAGTTTATGGTGGGTGCCGAATGCGCCGGCCTGATGTGTCCCATCCTCGACGTTTACGTGACAATACGAAATCCAGATGCATTCCCGATCGGGATCCACGACGCCGGATTCGAGCTTGCGCACCTTTTCTTCCGGACGCGTACCGGGAAACAGCGGCCTGTGCACCAGTCCGATAGCGGGATGTCCAGACGGATCGGGAACCAGCGCGGGGAACATACTGGCATCTTTGTCGTCAACACCATCGAACGAAACGCCATGCCAAGGTTTGAAGCTGGCGAGCCCCACGCGCCGCCAGGTGAGCAAATCCTGGGACGTGGCGATCGCGATGCGCGGACCATGACGCGACAAAGCGGTGTAGGTCATGACATAATACCGAAACGATTCAAGCCAGACGATGCGCGGGTCTTCGCAGCCGCCGCCGGTTTCCGACAACTCGTACTCTGCTTCCGGTTCCAACGCGATGCCCATGCGTTCGACGCCGCGGGGATTGCCGGTATCATCGAACAAGACGCGGGCAATTCCGATACGTGAGTAATTGTCTTTCGCGACCAGACGAGGAAACAGATAAAGCGTCCCATCCGGCGCCCGCGCCGAGGCGGGATTGAGCACACCTTCCACTTCGTGCGGATCGCCCGCCCGCGGCTCCATGATCATGCCAATTCGTTTCATCGTGAAGTTAGTCATGCTGCGCCATCCTGGTCCAGGCAGGCGACGACAGCCTCGATGACTCGCTTTGTTTCGTCTACGTCCCGTACTTGGATGGTCGTGATGCCGGTTCTCTTCACCGGGCTATCATTGCCGCCGGGAAACAGGGCGTCTCCGGCAAACAGCATCTCAGCGATGCCGATCCCGAGAATATCCCGCAGCTTTTCGATGCCGTAGGCCTTGTCGATACCGGCTCGCGTGATGTCGATCGACGTCGATCCGCCGGTCTTTATGGACACACCGGGAAGCAGCGGTTTGAGAAGCGCCATGATTTTCTCGCGCTTGCCGAAATTCGGGTCCCATTTCTGTTTCTCGTTCAACGGCGCATCCTGCCCAAGAGCGGACAGCGTGATTTGCCCGCCGCGATCCTCGATCACTTTGCCCCAGCATCGCGCGGCCCGGAAACCGGATGCATCGAATGCCTTATCGAGCGCCGCGGTGATGCGTTCTTTCTCATCGGGCGTGAATTCTTCGGAATACACACGATTCCAGGCTCTGTCGTGACGGTAAAACTGGGTCCCGCACACCGGAAGCAGAAACAGCTTCGTCAGCCGTTCATCGTCCACCAGACGGGCCAGCAGCTGCTTCTCAAATTGCGGCCAGGCACCGCCGGAAATCACCGCGACTTTGACCACGCTCAGCGATCGGCCCAAAAGTGTCGCCATCTCCTCATCGAGGGACGACTTGCTTTCCGCGAGGGTACCGTCGAGATCGAAGACAATCAGATTTTTCATATCCGATCTGGTATCGCGATTTCCAGCAATGTGACGTTCCGCTGGGGCGTGAAGGTGCACGCACCAACGGCCGCCGGCAGGAGTACTACCGTGCCTTTGACCATTCCGAAATTGGCTCCGTTGAATTCGATATTGCCGACGCCCTCAATGCAAACCAGGACATGTGGCGACCCTTCCATGCCGACTCTGAATGGCGTCGCGCCCTGAAGGCGCCACAGCCGAAACTGTGGACAGTTGAACAGCTGTTCCCGCGCGACGGGCTGAGCAATCTCCGGTAGCGGAATGACTGGCGTGATCGCACCTTGCGCATAGTCGATGCAGGCCAGTGCCTGCTCGGTTTGCAATGCGCGTTTGTGACCGGTCTTTGGATCAATGTGATCCCAGTCGTAGAGCCGGAATGTCACGTCGCTATTTTGTTGAACCTCGAACACGACGACGCCACCGCCCAGAGAATGAACCGTGCCAGCCTCGATAAATACGCCCTGCCCAGAAACGGGCGTGAAACTGGGCAGGTACTCGTCAGCGGTCCGGTCCGACAGCGCACGTAAATCACCGGCGGTCGTACCTGCTTTGAGACCGGCGTAAACGCGCCCGTCCGGCCGCGCTTCCAGGACGACCCACGCTTCTGTCTTGCCGGTCTCGCCCACTGGAATAAGGTCAGCCCGGTCATCGGGCGGATGCACCTGCACGGAGAGCATCTTTTGCACGTCCAGAAGTTTGAGCAATAATGGAAACTTCCGGTACCTGCCGGCCAGTTCACCCAGCATGAGGTTTGGCGACCGTTCGATCAATCGCGCCAGCGTTTGACCTTTGAGCGGTCCGTCCGCGACGCGGCTGGGAAAGTCATCACGATCGCTCAGCAGCCACGCTTCCCCTATCGGTCCATCGCCAGGCAGCTTTGTGTCGAGCCATGCTTCAAGACGGCGCCCACCCCAAAGCCGGTACTGAAAGATTGGATCGAAGCGCAGAGGGTAAAGTGAAATGGCATCAGGCGTGGCGCCATCGACCGCGGAAGGCTCGCTCATGTCCATAAATTTTCACCGTCAGAATTGAAGGCCGCTTCGACAATCCTAGCAGCCGGGCCGCGGCGACTCGCAGCCTCGGAATCTACTCAAAATTCGGGGTCAGATTCCACAACGCGATGACCCGGACTTCTGGATGGTCGGGGTTGCTGGCGAGAATGCTGACCGACGCCGTGTCCAATACGAAGTGAGTGGCCTCGGCGATTGGCATTCCAGTCCATCTCATGGCCAGCACACACGCGAACTGGCCATGCGTGAACAGCGCGACGTTGCCGGTCAACGCGCCAAGACGCGCGATCAACCGGTCGGCACGGTCCGCTATCCCTACCGGCGTCTCCCCTCGTGGACAACCGTCGCGAAAAACGCTCCAGCCCGGCCGTTTCGCGCGAATGTCCACCGAGAGCTTGCCTTCATAGTCACCGTAATCCCACTCCCCGAGATCGGGTTCGATTTCGGTGGTCAGATCCGGTCTGGCCAGTTCGCACGTCCTTTGGGCACGTCGCATGGGACTGGCGAATATATGGGAAAACTGAACATCCCGGATCTCGCGTCCAAGCGCCACCGCCCCCGCCCGACCACGCGCGGTCAGAGGAATATCGGTGCGGCCGGTATGCTGGCCGGATAGCGACCACGCGGTTTCCCCATGCCGGATGACGTAAAGCCGTGGGTAAGCACGTCCCGCCTCCTCGGTCTGAGGCATTCCAGCGGCGGCGAATCGTTTCGCGCAGGCAGAGTTGCTTTCATCCATCGCCAGCAAACCTTTGCCGCTCGCGACCGGCTTCCTCGCGGTATCCCGCGGCGTGTTCACGCCGCGCCGGTCCACATCCAGTTCTGTATCTCCGGCATGTCTTCGCCGTGTTGGTCGATGTAATGCTTGTGCTCGATCAGCTTGTCTCGAACCATCTGCCTCAGGTAATCGCCCTTAACGCCCAGAGCGGGCAGGCGCTCCACCACATCCAGCACCAGATGAAAGCGGTCCAGTTCGTTCTGCACCCTCATATCGAACGCCGTTGTGATCGTGCCTTCCTCCTTGTAGCCGTGAACATGCAGATCGCGGTTGGTACGCCGGTACGTCAACCGATGCACCAGTGAGGGATAGCCATGGAAACCAAATATGATGGGCTTGTCCTTGGTGAACAACGCGTCGTAATCGGCTTCGTTCAACCCATGCGGATGCTCGCTCGCCGACTGTAGCCGCATCAGATCGACGACGTTGATGACCCTGATCTTCAACTCGGGAAGGTTCTGACGCAGGATGGATACCGCAGCCAGAATTTCCAATGTTGGCGTGTCGCCGCAGCATGCCATCACCACGTCGGGCTCGCCGCCCTGATCGTTGCTGGCCCATTGCCAGATCCCAAGGCCTTCCGTGCAATGGATGACGGCGGCTTCCATACTCAGCCATTGCGGCAACGCATGTTTGCCGGCCACCACCACGTTGACGTAATTCCGGCTGCGCAGACAATGATCGATGACCGATAACAGGCAATTCGCGTCTGGAGGCAGATACGCGCGGACGATCGACGCCTTTTTGTTGATGACGTGATCCAGAAACCCTGGGTCCTGATGGGTAAAGCCGTTATGATCCTGCTGCCAGACATGCGAAGCGAGCAAATAGTTCAGCGAGGCGATCTCCCGCCGCCACGGTAATTCGCGCGTGACTTTCAGCCATTTCGCGTGTTGGCTGAACATGGAATCGATGATGCGAATGAAGGCTTCATAACTGTTGAACAGCCCATGCCGCCCAGTGAGGAGGTAGCCTTCGAGCCAACCTTCGCATTGATGCTCGCTGAGCATCGAGTCCAAAACGAGTCCCGATGGCGCCAGGAATTCGTCGTTATCTAGCCGCGTCGCGTCCCACTGACGGTTGGTGGCTTGAAATACCGCACCAAGAAGATTTGAAATCGTTTCGTCGGGGCCAAACAGGCGGAAGTTCCGGCGTTCCTTGTTCTCCTTAACGATGTCCCGCACAAACTCTCCCAAAATCATCGTGTCCTGGGCTTTTACCGCTCCTGGCGAGGCTATGGCGACCGCGTGGATACGAAAGTCCGGCATGCGCAGGTCGCGTAACAATTTTCCACCATTGGCGTGCGGGTTGGCGCCCATCCGCCGGTCACCCTTTGGTGCGAGTTCCGCGAGTTCGGCGATCAGACTTCCGTTGCCGTCGAACAGTTCCTCGGCCTTGTAGCTTTTCATCCAGGCCTCGAGCAGCGCGACGTGTTCAGGATGCGCGCGGTCGACCAGCAGTGGCACCTGATGCGCGCGGAAGGTTCCCTCAATTTGTAGGCCGTCGACGACTTTCGGTCCCGTCCAACCTTTTGGCGATCGCAACACGAGCATTGGCCAAAACGGCCGGTTGCCAACTTTGCTCGCGCGTGCCGTTTGTTGGATCCGCTTTATGTCCTCGACGGCTTGTTCCATGGCGGCGGCCATGAGTTGGTGCATCGTTTCCGGGTCATCACCTTCCACGAAATAAGGCTTCCATCCGCAGCCTGTGAAGAACTGCTCCAGTTCGTCGTGGCCGATCCGCGCCAGAACGGTGGGGTTGCTGATCTTGTAGCCATTGAGATGCAGGATCGGCAGCACCGCGCCGTCGGTGATCGGATTGAGAAATTTGTTCGACTGCCACGCCGTCGCCAGGGGACCCGTTTCCGCCTCGCCATCGCCAACCACGCAGGCGACGATCAGATCGGGATTGTCGAACACGGCACCGAACGCGTGGCTCAAAGAGTACCCCAGTTCACCGCCCTCATGGATGGATCCGGGCGTTGTCGGTGCGACATGGCTGGAAATTCCGCCGGGAAACGAGAATTGCGTGAACAGTTTTTCCATCCCGGCCTCATCCTGGCTGATGTCCGGATAGACGTCGGTATAGCTACCTTCCAGATAGGTATTGCCGACCAGCGCCGGGCCGCCGTGCCCAGGACCGGCGATGTAGATCATGTTCAGATCATGCTTCTTAATGACGCGATTCAAATGAACATAGATGAAGTTCTGGCCCGGAGTCGTGCCCCAATGGCCGACGACCAGAGGTTTTACATGGGCCAGCGTCAACGGCTCACGTAACAACGGATTGCCGTATAAATAGATCTGCCCGACAGACAGATAGTTGGCGGCCCGCCAGTAGGCGTCTGTCTTGTGCAACTCCTCAGGTCCCAGATGCCGTGTCTCATGCGTCGAAACGGGGATATCCATATCCGGAATTCCTCTGAGATCTGGGTTTGTCGTTACGACGCCGCGAGTTCAACCCGACGTCTGCCCTACCGCGTCGACCATAACTTGCGGAACATCGCCCTGGGCAGGTTCGGAAAGTACTCAGGGCCACGGCGACGCCGTGTATACCGAATTCGGGCGTCGCCATCTGAGTAAACTCCGGCCCTCGCGGCAGTCCGCCGCGACGGCTACGTTGAACGCGGCGGCCGGATCGGCTGATCAAGCGAGAGACACGGCGGCCAGGAAGAAACCATACTGTCACGTAACGGTATTCGTTTTGTCATAAAAATCACCGCCGGAACGAAGGACTTGCCATGAGAACGCGGATCCCGACCACCATTGGCGAAACCGATCTTCAGCACACGAAATCAATCCCTGGTCGTCGCGTTCATTGCCTGGGCTGACCGTCTCGCGAATGGTTCGCGGCGACGTAACGCAAGGACTGGAATCGCATGAGTGAAACAATAGCAAAGACGGCGTCACTCGGATCGCTGACGCACACGAGCGTGCCCCAGAACCGTGCCAAAATGACCATCCGAAATCTGAATTTCCGTTACGGAAAAACGGTCGCGCTCACGGACATTTCCCTCGATCTCCCGGAAAATCGGGTGACCGGCCTGATCGGACCATCCGGTTGTGGCAAGTCGACACTGCTGCGCGTCCTTAATCGCCTGTATGGTCTGTATCCGGGCCAGCACGCGACCGGCGAGGTGCGTCTGGATGGGCAGGACATTCTGGGTCCGGACGTTGATCTCCGTCGGCTTCGCGCCCGCGTGGGAATGGTATTCCAGACGCCAACTACGTTCCCGATGTCCATCTACGATAACATCGCATTCGGGATCCGGTTGCACGAACACCTGCCGCACGCCGAAATGGGTCGTCGCGTCGAGGAGGCTCTCACGGTTGCGGCGCTGTGGGGCGAGGTGAAGGACCAGCTGTCGGCGTCGGCCGGCTCCCTGTCGGGCGGGCAACAGCAGCGTCTCTGCATCGCGCGCACGCTCGCGACGCGGCCCGAGGTGCTTTTGCTCGATGAGCCAACCAGTGCCCTGGATCCGATCAGCATGGCGAAGATCGAGGATCTGATCGACGATCTGAAGCAGCATGTGACAATCGCGCTGGTAACCCATAACATGCAGCAGGCGGCGCGATGTTCGGATCAGGTGGCGTTCCTTTATCTTCGCAAGCTGGTCGAGCTCGGAACCGCTGGGATGATGTTTACCGCGCCTCGGCAAACCCATACGCAGAACTACATCGCCGGCAAATTTGGCTGAACGAAACGGATAAATTCGGAATGAACGATCACCCGTTGCTCCCCCACTTCAACGCGAGTTCACTCGGTTTCCTTCCATTGAGAGATAGCCGTCGGTGTCTCGTCCAGTTTGGTTGAAGCCGCCGCCGTTTCCCGGCGGTCTGATCGTCGCGGCGAAATCAGCGCCGACCAGAGGCTTTACCGGTCCCGATGGATCCAATACAGCCGCCGACATCGCCGCGGTCGCGCTGCTTCTCGCGGTCGCGGCGGTCATGGCATTTGGCGCGGCGGGAATGTTCGGGCCGCTCTCCGACATCCAGGCGCGGCCGGTTTCGCT
>JBEKGV010000043.1:0-11372 GCA_050012615.1 Acetobacteraceae bacterium
AGCGCTCAAGGCGCCGGTGACCAGTGCGATGATGGCGATTTATTCCGAACAGTTGAACTGGCGACCGGACGGCGTGTATCGGCTCGAGAACGACGAGGCGTTCAAGGAATGGAACTGGGGCCGCGGCATGGGGCGGCCCGAAAGTTTAAGTTACTTGCAATCGGCACTGGCACTCGATCCGCGGATGCATGTGCTGATCGCGCATGGGTTGTTCGACCTTCGCACACCATATTTCGGGACTGTACGGATGTTAAATCAGTTGCCGGATGCCGCTTCGGCGGAGCGCGTGAAGCTTGTGGTCTATCCAGGTGGACACATGTTTTATTCCGAGGACGCGTCACGCTCGGCGTTCCGCGATGCAGCAAGCGGGTTATTCAGCTTGCAGTAGTCGGTGGGTCTTGAACCGGCGTCCAGTGTAAAAGCGCAACCATGTCGACCTTCCCACTGGACAATGCCGGCAACCGGTCCAACACAGTCACTCGGGAAGGCCGCATGGCGCTCGGTAGAGCCGCCGTCAGGCGCTGCCGAAGTGCCGCGATAAGTTCCGCATGATCGACCGCTGTCGCGACGACGAACCCGTGCAACGTCACGTCGGCCGTCTCGGTGTGAACCACGACAACGGCGTCGGTTACGCTCGGCTCGCCTCGCAGTACGGCTTCAATTTCGGCGGGTTCGATTCGGACGCCGTTAATTTTTACCTGCCGATCGGCTCGGCCAACCACGCGCAGCATTCCATCCGCTTGCAACCTCACCAGATCGCCCGTTCGAAAGATCCGCCATCCCGGGCGGCCCGGAGCCTGGGTCATCCGGCCGGACACCAGCCTGCCACAGCGCCATTCGCCCAAGGCAATGTAACGGCTGCGCAACACGAGTTCTCCGATGTCGCCAAACGGGACTGGCTGTCCGTCAACGTCCAGTATCGCGTAGTCGTGGTAGGGCCGCACCATGCCGCCCGCGATCGTTGCTTCCTGGCCGGAGTCGCCGGTCGGATGCGCATCGTGCGGTGGCACGGTCCATTGCGCCATGATGAGTGCCTCGGTTGAGGCGTAGGCGTGTCCACAGATGCAATCAGGCGGCAGCATTTTACGCCACGCCGTAAGTTCGGCCTTTTGTTGCGATGCCGACCCGGTCCGCATCGCGCGCAATGCGCGAAACGCATCCTTGGCCCGATCCAATTTAAACAGCAGACGGAAAATTGGTACGGCTCCGATGACTGAAGTGACGGCCTCCCGTTCCAGCAACCGCAGCAGACCGCCGGCACCTTCGACCGCGACGCTCCCCAGCACGAGGCGAGCACCGCGCGCCAAAGTGTGCAGCAAAACCGCTGGTCCATTGATTTCCACGGGAACGGCGTGCCCGAAGACCCGGTCATGCGGCCCTGTCGGAAAGATCTCGGTCGCATCGCAGGCTCGAAAGAGCATCGACCGGGCCGAATGCACGATGCCTTTTGGCCGGCCCGTGCTGCCTGACGTGAAATGGACGACGAATGGCGCATCCGGATCCCAGCGATGGTCCGGCCGCCAATCTCTGTCCGATCCGGCCAATGCAGCCTTGAGGGTGAGTGCCGGCGCGGCATGAGGGAACGGCAGAGGCTCGTCCAACAGCAAGGCATCGGGGACGGCGTCGCTCAGTACATCGGCCAGACGCTCCGCCGGGCTGAGCGGGTTGAGGATCATGCACAAGCGGCCGGACATCAGACAGCCGAGCAATCCCGCAGTGGCTTCAGGCGTGCGCGGCAACAGGCACGCCACGGAGCCACCCGGAGGCACGACCGCCGCGAGAGCGCCGGCCGAATTCCGCGCCAAACGAAACATTTCCGAATAAGTCAGGCTGCTGTTTTGACCGGTCAACGCGGTCGCTCGCGGCGCGCGCGCGGTCGCGTCCCGCAGCAACTCAAACACCGGCGTTGTGGAGAAGGCCTCTGCCCCATCCATCGGAGTGCCGACGATCGCGCCGGGCAACCCCCATACGATGTCTCCGAGAGACCATGCGGCGGTCAATTGGATACGTGCTCCAGGCCACATCCAACATCGTTCACCGGACGCGCCTGCGAAACCGCGTTCAGTATGTCCTGCACGCGGGTAAGTTCGTCGAGTGCGACAACATCGATCTCGACATGAAAGTATTGTTCCAAGTACGCGACGGCCTGCAGCAGCCGCAAACTGTTGATCCCGGGGAGGTCCCCCAGCACCATGTCGGCGCGAAGCTCGGGCTGTGAAAGCTCACAAATGCGTCGCAGCGACCTGGCAAGCTCCGCGAGTATGATGTCCTGGCTAAGCTCTGTCATGATCGATTTCCTGGTTGCCTGCTGTACTGTCGGCCCAACGCCGTGGGATTAACCGCCGTAATGCAATTCCAGCGTGCGCGAGCAGAGCGCCAGCCATTCATCGAACGGCCCATCCGGAAACACGAACTTCTGCAAATATCCCGCGTAGAGCCCGGTGCCGAGTTGCTCCACGCACAAATCCGATTGGCGCGGTTGGCCGAGGGTCACGCACAGCAGCGATGCCGGGCCGATGGCGCGCAGTGCCTTGTGCAGCTGGAGCATCTCGGCTGTTCCGAAAGCTGGGTTGGTCGCCTTGTAGACAAAGATGCGCCTGGCATCACGGATATCGCGCAGCAGCTTGCGGCGCAGAAGGCGAAGCGCGGCGCAACCGCAATCCAGAATTTCGGCAACGCCCGCTTCATCCCGCTGCTGGTTCGCCGCCGTGTGGAAACCAAGATACGGCGTTTGAAGGCGGTAGTCGGTTGTTCTCCAAACAGCCGCCGTCGTGCCCGGGTCGCCAATCCCGCTAAATCGATTCTCCAGACCGCGCAGCAATTTCTCATAGCTGGTGCCAGCCCAACGTAACAGCGTCAGCGGAAGCTCGACGCCAAAATGCTGTTGAGCGAACGCGAATTCGCAATTATCGCCGAGACTCTCGAATGCGCTCATCAATGCGGCTTCAGGTTCCGGCGATACCGGGACCTCGTAACCGCGCTCATGAATCAGCGGAATCTGAAGCAGAGTTTCACCACGCCAGCGCGGAACGAGGGTTGGCGGGAGAGCGGCGTTCCCGTTTGTCCATCGGAACGAACCTTCCTCATCATCATAGCACTCCACGACATGAAAGCCGTCAATGAAGGCGGGCGAATCGATAGGAACTTCCAGCACCTTCTTGCCTTGCCGCCAGCGCAACCCACGCAATGCCACGCCAAGACGACGCCGATCATGTGTGGCGGACAGGTCCGCTGGGCGGGCATAGCCGGAAATCAACCGTATTTCTCGTGCCGGCAAAGCCAGACGGAACTCCAACTGATCGGGCTCGGAAGTCTCGGGCACCAGGCTCGAGCCGTTTACCAACAGATGAGTCGCCATCGCCGTCCCTGTGGTTCCAGGCGCCAACCAGGTTTCGCACGATCTTCTATCCTTGGGCTGATTGACGAAGTACTATCAGCGGCGTTTTCGTCTTGTTAATTCCTCGGCGCGCGGATCCGGGACATTGCGATGCCGTGGCCGTCGCCCCCTCAAATCTCCAGCCGAAACCCGATCTCCGTCAATCCGTCCCGTGGAATGCGAAAGAAATCCGGTGCGCGGCTCGCGATTCTCATCAGGAACGTGAAGATCGCGAACGACACCGGTCCCATCTTCGAACTCCGCGGCCGGCGGACCACGCGTTCAAGACCGATGAAGTAATGAACGTGGTCGAGATCGGCGTCAAAGCCCAGTAACTCGCAGTTACGGAGCGTCATCGGAATGTCGGGGCGCTGCATGAACCCAAGCCGCACGGTGATGTGGTGAAACCCATGTCCGAGACGCTTCACGGTATGGCGTTCGTGGAACGGCACCCGCGGCCGACGGTCGGGCACCACCGTAAGCAGCACGACCGTCCGATGCAGCACGGCATTGTGCCGAACGTAATGCAGCAGCATCGGCGAGATGCCGTGCTCCACCTTGGTCAACCAAACCGCGGTGCCGGCCGCCCGGCCGACCACCAAATCGTCGATATGCCTCATGAAATCGGCAATCGGCATCGACATTTCGAGCAACCGGCGCCGCACCTCCACCGTGCCACGCCGCCAGCACCACATGAGTGCCGCGAGCGCGCCGCCGATCGTCAAAGGAAACCAGCCGCCCTCGAATATCTTGAGCGAGTTGGCGGCGAGGAAAGCGCTATCGACCGCGCCGAAGACGGCGATCACCGGCACTGCCGCGAGCAGCGGCCAGTGCCAGCGGCGTGTGACGAGGTAGAACAGCAGCACGGTGGTCGCCAGCATGGTGCCGGACACCGCGACCCCATACGCCGAACCGAGATTATCCGACGTCCTGAACGTCACGACGATCAGCAATGTGCCGGCCATCAGCAGCCAATTGGCGGTCGGCACGTAAATCTGCCCGGCCTCGTCGCTCGACGTCGGCACGATCGCGACACGCGGGGCAAACCCCATTTGCATTGCCTGACGGGTCAGCGAGAACACCCCGGAAATCAGCGCCTGCGACGCGATCACCGTGGCAGCCGCGGCGAGGACGATCAGCGGCACCAAAAGCCAGCCCGGTGCCAGTTTATAAAATGGACTGTCGGCCGCTCCGGGATCGGCGAGTATCAACGCCCCCTGGCCGAGATAATTCAGCACCAGGGCCGGGACCACGAGGCCGAACCAGGCCAACCGGATTGCCGGAGCACCAACATGACCCATGTCAGCGTAGAGCGCCTCGCCGCCGGTCAACGCCAGAAAGATGGCGCCGAATACCCCCGCCGCGATGGCCGGACTGCCGGTCAGGACAGGCACCCCCGCGAGCGGGTTGAGCGCGGTGACAATCCCCGGGGCGGCGGCGATGTTGACGGCGCCGAGCAACGCGATGACCAGAAACCATATGACCATGACGGGGCCGAACAGCCGGCCGATCCGGTGGGTACCCTGGCTCTGGATGGTGAACAGACCGACCAGGATCCCCAATGTCACTGGCAAAACGAACGATGCGAAGCCCGGGGCGGCGAGTTTCAATCCCTCCATCGCCGAAAGTACCGAAATGGCGGGTGTGATGACCCCGTCGCCGTACAGCAGCGAGGCGCCGAGAATACCTAAAATCATCGGGAGAGAAATTCGGAGGCCGACGGCGAGGCGGTCGCCCTCGACCAATGCCAGAAGAGCCAGGATGCCGCCCTCGCCGTCGTTATCGGCGCGCAGCACAAGCTGCACGTATTTGAGCGACACCATGATCATCAAAGCCCAGAAAATAAGCGAGACGATGCCTCTGACGTCGGCCGGTGTCGGCACCGTGTGGCCGGTCGCGCTGAGCGCGATCGAGAATGCGTAGAGTGGGCTGGTGCCAATGTCGCCGAACACCACGCCGAGTGCTGTCAGCGCGAGGAACCCGATGCCGCCGGCATGATGCTGATGCGACGTGACCCCGGGGATATGGTTGGATTGCGACGCCGGTTGTTTGTCGATCGCCTGGCTCCCCGCGGTTGCCGGTCTGAGCAAACCTAACGCAAGAACCAGGCCAGTTTCGCGCCTGCCCCGGATGCATGATTGGAACACCTCGGGCGGCAAGTCCGACCGGACAAATATTGTGTCACGAAAAATACGGAGCACCTGGCGAGGCCGTCGTATGGTAGGGTTAGCAGCGCGGCCCGCAGGAGGAGCAGTGTGAAGCATCGAAATGAGGCCGCTGGACGGGCGCCTGTCCGCGAACATGCCGAGCAGCTCCAGCGGTTTGCAGAACTTTCTGTCGTGGTCATGCGCCACCCCGTTGACGTCGGTGGACGTTCGCTTCCCAGCGGCACCAAGGGAACCATAGTCGCGGCTTATGCCGATGGGAGCGGATACGAAGTTGAAGTCTTCGAACCGTTCCACGCTGTCGTCACGGTCGAGGCCAGTGACCTGGCTACGTGAGCCATCTTACCAACGCCACTTTGGCGAATGTCGAAGAGCCCAAGGTTTGTGATTATCTTTTGAATTCGCGGCATCCCCAGAATGGCGGCAAGGCGGCATATTTCCTCGGATTTGGCTTCCGGCCCGAAAAATGGGCCGTAATGCGCGACGCACTGATTGACCACGCAGCCGTCAACCACCTCTCAGGGACATTTCGATCTCATCACGGAACGAAGTATACCGTACGTTGCTCGATCAGTACGCCTGATGAAAGTAATCCTTGCGTCACAACGGTGTGGATCGTCGAAGGTAATAGTCCGCCTCGTCTCGTCACCACCTATCCGTAGCTCGGAGTCCAGGCCGACCCGTTATAAAGATCGTCGATCCGATCTCGACTCCCCTCTTCCAACGCGCATAATGCGCCTCTGTAACCAACGGCCAAGAGTCCCATGACCATCGTCGTCGGCATCCCCGCCTGTGCCAGGCACATCAACGAACGCCCGAGGCACCTCACCCCCGCACGCTACGCCGATGCACTCATCGGCGGCTCCGGTGCTTTGCCCGTCATGATCCCGCCCATGGGCGAGCCTCAACTGGCATTGCTCGACCGCATCGACGGCCTGCTCGTCCCGGGCAGTCCAAGCAACGTGCACCCTTCGCACTACGGCGACGACGAAAGCCTGACCCCGGATCGGCACGACCTCGCTCGTGACGCCACGACCCTGCCGCTTATCCGTGCCGCCGTTGCCCGAGGCCTCCCCGTCCTCGCCATTTGCCGCGGCATCCAGGAGCTGAACGTGGCGTTGGGCGGCACGCTGCATCAGAACATCCACGACCGCCCAGGGCGTCGGGACCACCGGGGCGAAAAGGGCCCGCTCGATGTGGCCTATGGTCCGAAGCACATCGTCACGGTGACTGGCGCCGTTTCGCGGATCGTCGGCGCGGACCGCATCCTGGTGAACTCCGTGCACAGCCAGGCAATCGACTGCCCAGGCGAGGGACTGGTCGTCGACGCGATCGCCGAGGATGGCACGATCGAGGCGGTGTCCGCTCCTAATGCGCCTGGCTTCGTGTTGGGCCTGCAATGGCACCCGGAGTGGCGCTATGCCGAACACCCAGACAGAATCGCGATTTTCCATGCGTTTGGCGAAGCCTGCCGTGTGTTTCGCCGGAGTCTGAAACAAGCCGCATAACATCGAGGGGGCACGGCCGGGACGGCAGCCGTACAATCACCCCAGGCACGGTCCTGAAATGCGCCGCGTGAATCGCTGGCCTGGGCTGATGAAATCCCTAAGCAATTGATCTTGCGTAACACAGGTGCCTCGCCATACGTTGTTTACGGTACCACTCAACCTCGAGACCCCATGACCATCGTTGTCGGCATTCCCGCCTGCGCTAAAACCTTCGAAGAACGCACGGTCTACACCACGAATCCCCGTGTCGCCGACGTCTTGCTCAATGCGGTGGGAGCGCTTCCAATCGCGATCCCCCCTGTCGGAGAAGCACAGATCGGTGTCCTGGACCGGATCGACGGGCTACTGATCCCAGGCAGTCCCAGTAACGTTCACCCATCCTACTACGGCATGGGCGAGAGCCTCACGCCGGACCGGCATGACCCCCTCCGGGACGCCACGACGCTGCCTTTGATCAGGGCGGCGATCGCACGCGGAATGCCGGTCCTCGCGATCTGCCGGGGCATTCAGGAACTGAACGTCGCGCTTGGCGGCACCCTGCTTCAGAACGTCCACGAAATCGCCGGCCGGCACGACCATCGGGGCAACGGCAACGGCTCGATCGAGATCGCCTATGGTCCGAAGCATCTCGTCGCCCTGACCGGTGCCCTGGCCCGCATCGTCGGCGCTGACCAGATGATGGTTAACTCGCTGCACGGTCAGGCGATCGACCGGCCCGGAGAAGGCCTTTCCGTCGAAGCAGTGGCCGAGGATGGCACCATCGAGGCGGTGTCGGCTCCTGACGCTCCCGGCTTCGTACTGGGCTTACAATGGCACCCGGAGTGGCGCTATGCGGAGAATCCCGCCAGCGTCGCGATATTTCGGGCTTTCAGCGAAGCCTGTCACGCGCATCAACGAGGTCTGCGGAAGGCGGCGTAACCATGGACTTACACCTCGCGGGCAAAACCGCCCTGATCACCGGCGGCTCGAAGGGCATTGGACGGGCCACGGCCGAGGTTCTGGCGGGCGAGGGCTGCAACGTCATCCTCGTGGCGCGCGACCAGGCAACGCTGGATGAAGCCGCGGCCGGCATACGCACCAAACGCCAGGTCAACGTCCGCACCATCGCCGCCGACCTTTCAAGCGACGCCGCAGTGCGCAAAGTCGCCGCCGAGGCGGGGGACCTCGACATTCTCGTCAACAACGCCGGAGCGATTCCTCCGGGCGACGTATTGTCGATCGACGACGCGCGGTGGCGGCAGGCGTGGGACCTTAAAGTATTCGGCTACATCTCGTTCTGCCGGGTGATCTACGCCCAAATGAAGGCGCGCAAAGCCGGGGTGATCATCAACGTGATCGGCTCGGCGGGAGAGAAATTCCCCACTAACTATATCGCCGGCGCGGCCGGCAACGCGTCATTGATGGCGTTCACCCGCGCACTCGGCAAAGGCGCCCCAGCCGACGGCCTGCGCGTCGTGGGCATCAATCCGGGACCCGTGGAGACCGACCGCCTCGTGATGCTGCGCCGCGCCGAGGCGCAACAGAAATTCGGCGACGCGGAGCGGTGGCGTGAGTTGAGTGCCAGCATGCCCTTTGGCCGCGCCGCGAGCCCGGCCGAGATCGGGAATGCGGTCGCGTTCCTCGCCAGCCCGATGTCCGGCTATACGACCGGCACGATACTGACGATCGACGGCGGCGGCTGAACCGTCACCCCTCAAAGTTGAGCGCGGCGACCGGGGGACGGTGTCGGACCGAGATTTGGCGACGCATGACCCTTGCATGTTCTTATCTGACCAGTTATATGACCAGTCATACGAACCGCGAAAAATTATCGCCCCTATTAACCGGATATAAGCTTCCAGGAGCTAACCATGCCGACCTGGCCCGTTCAGGACGCCAAAGCGAGGTTCAGTGAAATGTTGGACGTTTGCCTCAATGACGGGGCTCAGGTGATCTCTCGCCGAGGTGTGGACGCCGCGGTTCTGGTTCCGATCGACGAGTGGCGCCGCCTGCAAGGCGATGCGCCCACGCTGAAAGATCTTTTGCTATCCGACTTCGCCCGCGCCGATTTCCAGATCCCGGCCCGTGGCGGGCGGCGCCGGCGCCACGGCGTCATCTTCGACTGAGCGTGTATCTGATCGATACGAACGTAGTCTCCGAACTGCGGAAACCGCGACCGCATCCTCTCGTCATCGCGTGGTTGCGCCGCGTGTCGAACCGCGACCTGTTTCTCTCCGCCGTCACGGTCGGCGAACTACAGGCTGGCGTTGAAATCACACGCCAGCAGGACAAAACCAAAGCCGAGGAAATTGAAGCCTGGATCGATCAGGTCGCCGCCACCTGGAACGTTCTTCCAATGGACGCGAGGAGCTTCCGGCATTGGGCGACGTTGATGCACGGCCGCTCCGACGATCTGATCGAAGACGCGATGATCGCCGCCACCGCGCATGTCCATGGCCTTACCGTCGTGACCCGTAACGTCCGCGATTTTGTCCCCCTTGAAGTCCCGACACTTGACCCGTTCGCACCGGTCTGATCCCCTGAGCCGGGGGACAGCAACATGCGCATCCACAACCTGTATGAAGACACCGAGGGGGTTTCGCATTTCCGCGATATCGAGGTTGAGTGGGACGAAATACGACAATCGAATAAATTCTCCGCGCGCCAGCCGGCGTCCGGCATCGTCTTCCGCGAAACGACGAAGGATTACACGGTCGACTGGCATCCCGCGCCGCGCCGCCAATATGTGATCAACCTCGACAGTGCCGTGCACATCACCGCCGGCGATGGCGAGACCCGGTATGTCGGACCCGGTGAAATCGTGCTGGTCGAGGATACGACCGGCAAGGGCCACATCTCCAAATTTGTCGGCGGCGCCATGCGCCGTTCGATCTTCGTGGCACTCGACTGAGGCTTACCGGATGTATCTCAACAAATTCGCCGACGGGTCAACACCCGAGGACATGACCGGAACGAATGAGTTTCGCAGTCTGCTCACCAGCGCCGCCGATCTCGGCATTCCACATCTGCCGTCAATCTCATACCGGTCATGCAACGTTGTCCTGCGCCGGCAGCGGTTCCATTTTCTCGAGTGGGGCAATCGCGACGCGCCACCGATCGTGCTCCTGCACGGCGGCCATCAATCCGCGCATTCATGGGACCTCGTCAGTCTGCATCTGGCACAACACTATCACGTTCTGGCGCTGGATCAGCGTGGCCATGGCGACAGCGAATGGGCGCGCGACGTCGAGTATACGAACCATACCATGGCACTGGACGCGGGAGCGTTCCTCGATGCCATGGGATTGGAGAAGCCTGTTCTGGTTGGTCACTCGATGGGTGGACGCAACAGCCTGATCCTCACGAAACAGGATCCGTCGCGACTGCGGGCGCTGGTGATCGTCGATGTCGGGCCCGAACTGTCCGATCGCGGCAGGGCGGCGATCGCCGGCTTCGTGCAGGAGAACCAGGAGTTCGACGACCTGGAACATTTTGTCGCGAACGTGCGCAAATACGATCCCTATCGCCCGCGCGAGCATATCGAGCGCACCGTCAAGTACAATATGCTGCAACGCGCCGACGGCAAGTTCGTCAGCAAGTGCGACTCGAATCCGCGGCGCCTGGGAATTGTTCGCGGCGTCGGGCCGCTGGAAAACATCACGCTCGAAGACGCGAGATCGTTCGACCTGCCGGTGCTTCTTGTGCGCGGCGAACGGTCGAACATCCTCGCACCCGACGCCGCCGAACGCTTCCGCGATGCGTTACCGCGAGGCCGTCTCGTGACCGTGCCGAATTGCGGCCATAACGTACACGGCCAGAACACATCGGGTTTCATCTCGGCGTTGGGGGATTTCCTGGGCACACTTGACTGAGCCGACCAGCCACGCCCTGGGCTTCCTCCGGACCGCGTAGCCGAAGTACCACAAGATGGGCGAATTCCGGCTGACCCAAACGCTCCAACGTCCTCTGGCGGAGCCGCCTCCAGGTACTCCAGGCCCAGCGGATTGGATGGCTCGGCTGCAGCAAATAATGCCAGCGCTCACGGTTGCCGGTGCCTGCCCACAACTCGGTGCGGAGAATGACACGCAGCAGTGAACGCCCGATCACGCGAACCATGATCACCGGGCGATCGTAGTCGAGCCAAACCAAATGGGTCGCGCGGCGCCAAACCACGTCGAGGACGCCCTCATAATTGCCGTCGGCGACCCATGTTTCGGCCTGGATGGCCTCTGCCACTCGCCGCCGGAATGTCGCCGGATCATGGCGTGCCAGATCGCGCCATCCAGGCTGCCAGTTGATGGCATCGAGCTCAATGTGAGGCAGCGCGAACCGCCCCGCGAGCTC
>JBEKGV010000044.1:0-11270 GCA_050012615.1 Acetobacteraceae bacterium
ACACCGCGACTGAGAATAGTCGCCTGATTGTTACCCGGACGGATCTGTCGTTTTGCGCGCCGCCTCGCGCGGTGGTTGGAACAGTTTCGTGACCAGGCTCGTGTCCTCGGGCAGGATATACAGCGGGGTCCGCTCGCGATTCGGCAGGCGCCGCAATATTTGCGACATCGTGCCGCCCTCGACGTCGATGCAGCCATACGTGATGTGTTTGTCCTGCCCGGTGGGTGTTCTCAGACGCACGTCACGGTGCTCGGCGGGGGCGCCTAACCAGACCCTGTGAATCGCGATGTCCCAGTCCTTACCTTGGATTTCGTTGACGTCCAGGGTATCGCCGTAGGCCGGGTCGAAGCCCGACGAGACGGTAAACCGTCCGGCGGGCGTCACTTTGTATTTCAACCCGCGCGTCTCGGAAAACGGCTTGACGAATGCGTCGGCCGGAATGACGTCCACCGGATTTTCTCCGGTCAGGGCCGCGCCGGTGAACGTGGGCGTGCCGTGTTCAAACACGATGATCCGGCCGTCGGTCTTGTCGAGCATGAGATAATTTTGGTCGCCAAACCGCGCGGCGATCTGGCTGACCTGGCGAGCCACTGGCGACAACCCCGGCGCCCGAGATAACGAAGCTTGCGCCGGGGCTGCACCCGTGTCCTGGCCAATGGGTGAAAACATTTGATCTGTGGGACCCGCGCATGCCGCCAGGCAGCCGAGGATCAGGCCGACCGGCAACGCCCGACATGGCGACATGGCACTGACCCCGTGCGCCAAACGGACTTCGAGGCGACGTAAGTGCGAATTCATCGTTTCCCAAGACCCCTGTCAAAGCGGACAATGCAACTAAGTGTGGATCGATATTGGCATCCATCGCCATTCCGATGTTGGCGTTTGTGGCGCGGAATGTGCCTTCCGGTCAACGCGTTGTGGCGGTGCATCGCGGCCTCGTCCGGCGGGCACTCACCATGGCCGCCGGCGCCGGGTCGATCAATCGACGTTTTCAATCGCGCCCTCCGCGACGTAGCGCCGTTGACCGGTGCGGGGATTGTAATACACGGCCACGTTCCGGCCCGACGCTGGATCGGCGAACCGCTCCTCCGTTTTGTTCCAGCCCGCGCCCGGCGGTTCGTCACCGATCGGTTTGTAGACGTAGCGCTCGATCAGTACCGACAAAACGATCACCGCCCCGATCACCGCCGGACCGATAGCCGCCTTTGGTTCGACGAGCAGTGTCGCCAGCAGCATCGCGCCAATGACAAGCAACACGGTTCGCAGCATGTTCCTCACGCCTGCTCTGGTTCCACCACGACCGCGGTGCCGTAGGCGACGATTTCACTCATCGTCTGACCGATCTCCGCACTGTCGAACCGCATCATCACGACGGCGTTGGCGCCCATGAGCGAGGCGTTTTGCACCAGCCGGTCGACCGCATGGCGGCGCGCCTCCTCAAGCAACGCGGTATATTCCTTGATCTCTCCCCCGACGATGGAGCGCAGGCCGGCCATCAAATTGCCGCCAAGGCCGCGACTGCGCACGACCACGCCGAAGCATTGGCCCTTCACCTCACGCACACGAAATCCGTGCAGATTTTCGGTGGTGACGACGATCACGCCGGTCTCCCTTGGTTCACCCGGGAGTCTGATGGCGCGCGTGCGGGTTACAACCGGGTGACATGGGCGGATACGCAGCGCCAGTCGCCGGTTCGCCGCACCCAGACGTCGGTGTAACGACCGCCGCCCTGGCCGTTGAGTGAGGCATAAGTCGTGCGCGCATGGATGATCGCGACGTCGCCGAACAAACGGATCATCACGTCATGGGCGCGAAGGTTGGCGATCGTAACGGGACGCGCGGTCTGTTCGAGGAAGGCCTTGCGATCGATCAGCGTGCCATCGTGATTGGAGCAGTAAAATTCCGCGGCGAGGAGTTCGTCGAAGCGCCGGACATCGCTGTTTTGTACCGCGTCGATATAATCGCGATTGAGTGCGGTCAGGATGTCGAGATCGGTTGGCGCGGTAGCAGTACTCGTCATTGTCGCCCTCCGCTGGGAATCACAGGCTGTTCGTCGCCGCTGTCAGCGACAAGAATGCCGGCGATACGAGTGACCGGCCGCGGCATCGCCGACGACGATTGATGTCGCGTCGGACAATCAAGATCCGTCGAATAATGCACTATTCGCGCATTGTCGTCAGGAACTCGAGCAGCAGTGCGTTAACTTCGTTCGCCTTCTCCTGCTGCACCCAATGCCCAGAGCCCTCGATCAGATGCACGCCACGGATGGCGGAGCAGCCGCTCCCTTGCATTCGCTCGATCGCGCCCGGTGTCTGATAGATGCCCCAGTCGCTCCGTCCGGCGATGAACATCGATGGCACGTCGACGCCGCGCCCGGAGAACACCTGCAGGTCGCCCAGTCCGATACCCTCGGTACGGGATCGGTACCAATTCAGGCCGCCCTGGAAGCCGGTTCGGGTATATTCGTCGCTGTAGACTTTGAGTTCGTCGTCGGTCAGCCAGCTACAGGCGGCGATCCGGGCCGGCGACGGCATCTCCGCCGCGACCGTTTCAGCCATGCCGAGGGCGGCGTCCATGATGTAATAAGTCGGCATTTTCGCCAGCTCATTCGCCGACCACGACGCCAGCCGGAACGGTTTATTCAAAGGCCAATCAGCACTTTTGTGGTAATAATAGGCGCGAAGAAAGGCGTGCACACCCTGCTTGCAATGCCACATGTCCTCATTCGCTGGGCGGGTCGAATAGTACCACTGATAATGCTTGCGCGGCCGTTCCAGAGCCGCGAGCGCCGCGTGCACCGGATCCGGTCGCGGCTTCGCCGACGGCGTCAACGCGGGCGGTCCGGCGAAGGGGGCACTCATGAGCACCAATGATCGGAACAAGTCGGGGCGCACCAAAGCGCACCAGGCGGCCGCCGAGGCGCCGAAATCATGCCCCACGACCGCGATCACCGATTTCCTCTCGAGCGCGGCGATCAGCCCCATCATGTCGCGCACCAGGTTCAGCAGGCGGAACGCGCTCAGGTCGCCGTCATAGTCGGGGTTCCAGCCGGTGGTTCGTCCGTAGCCGCGCTGGTCCGGTGCCACGACGTGGTACCCTGCCTCGGCCAGCGCCGGCATGACCTTACGCCAGGAATATGCGATCTCGGGAAATCCATGCAGCAGAAGCACCGTTGGGCGATCCTCGCCCTGGAACCCGGCTTCGAGTATATGGATCGAAAGTCCGTTGATGCCGTCGATGAAGCGGGAGCGGACGCCGGCCGGCAACGCCGCGGACGGCAAGGGGGATAGTGCGGTCATCATGATCCTCGCTGGGCGAAGAGTTCCATGAGATGACGGTGCGGCGATTGAAGGTCAATGCGGGTCGGCCATTCGGGTCGGCCATTCGGGGCGGATCGGGCTGAGGACCCCAAATTCCCGGGTTATCTCATCATGGCGCCAAACGGCATGCGGGCCGGCAATTGGCTCAGCATCACCATTCTGATCGGCGCTGCCCTATATGAATCCAACCCCCGTCCCGGGTTCGACGTGGGTTGCCCCGACGTTCCAGATTGTGCGGTCGCCGCTCGCATCATCGCCGGGCGCGCGATTTGCCTCGCCGACGCGACGGAAGGCACCGCCGGATGCGCGATTTGCCCCGGAAGCGTGCCGGAAGGCGTCGTCCCTGCTTCCATCATCGCCGGGGCCATGACCCCGGAAGCCGCGATGCCCCCGGAAGTCGCCATGCCCCTGGAAGTCGCCATCCCGGGCGTCAAACTCGCCATCGTGAGCATCCGCGGCGGCTGGTGGTTCGGAAACGGGGCTATCGCACCCGCCACTGGCCCGACTCGCCCGGGTTCGAGCGGGGGAGACGGGTTCGCGCCCGCTTTCCTTTGCTCCTCCGGCCACACCGACGTTACCTTCACGGCATACGGATCACCCTCCCATGGATTGCCGGAATGGTAGCTCGCCGTGGCCTTCACCCAATCTCCGGTCTGGCCATGCAACTGGACCAGGAACCGCGCGGCGTAATCGGCGTTGACCGCCGGCTCGAACGCCAGATCCAGGTTCGGGAAAGCGGCGGGGTGCTGCAACAGGTTGATCTGCATGCATCCGACATCGATCGAGTGGACACCGCGAGCTTGCAGGGCCTGAACCGCTTTGATCGCGTCCGCTTTGCTATCGAAGTATGAACCCGTCCCTTCCGCGTTGATGGTCCACGGCCAGGCGCCTGTGGCTCCGGTATCCGGGTCCCGCCTGCCGCTTTCCACCCGTCCGATGGCGGCCATCAATTGCGGTGGGATCGCGTGACCCCGCTCCGCCGCCGCGATCGCGGCGGTACACTGTGCTGAGGGCGATTCCGGGGTCTGAACGCCCGGAAGGGCGTGCGCGATTCCCGTCGAAAGGCAAATCGCCAGGGGGATGAGGAGGAAGCGAGCCATGCCGGCAGGCTACGGGGGAAAGGTAAATGACCGGTAAATAGGCACCGAATTTTGCCAGGCGGGCCTTGCACAACAAAAAAACAATGCTGCGATGCAAAAAATTACTTGCGCTCCATCCGCGCCCCGGCTACTTTGTGCACCGCAGCAACGCGGTCACTGACCGAGCTGTCTGCTTTCTTGGACGTTTCCTCCCTAAACTTGGCGGTGCTTCGGCACCGCCATTTTTTTCGCGGAGGCCCTGTTCGCCTGCTTCGCCCCGCGAAATCGTCGCACGCGAAGCGGGGGTCGTCAGATGGCGCCCCGGAGTGAGACCTCAGCCGCCAAGGCTTCGATCAACTCGCTGATATCGTGCTGAATCTCGGCAAATGCCGGCGACCTCTCGAAGCGTGCCTCGTCCATGTAGAGGTCACGCGCGATCTCGATCTGCAAAGCGTGGACATGCTCCCGCGGCCGACCGTAATGCCGAGTGATGAAGCCTCCCGCATAGGGGTCATTGCGGCGCACGCGATATCCGGCGTCGATCAACCGCCGCTCCACGAATCGGGTGATATGCGGCGCGCACGCTGTCCCATGGGCGTCGCCCAGAATGATATCGGCCAATCGGTCGCCGCGACCCGAGACCGGGACATGGGACGGCATCGAATGACAATCGATCAGCACGCATTGCCCGAACACCGCGCGGGTCCCATCGACCAGCGCCGAGATCATTTCGTGGAACGGCTTCCAACAGGTCTCGATTCGCCGCTCCGCCTCGGCGAACGTGATTTTGCCGCGGTAGATTGCCTCGCCCGACGCGACCACGCGCGCGATCGTGCCCAGTCCCGCGGTGACCCTGGCGCTGGTGGTGTTCACCCAGGACGGCAAGGGGTCGGCGAACATTCCAGGATCCAGCTCCCACGGCTCGCGATTGGGGTCGCACCAGGCGCGCGGGAACGTGGCGTGAACCAGGGGTGCACCGAAGCCGACGGCCGAGGAGAACAACTCGTCGACAAAGCTATCCTCGCTGCGCCGCAAGCGAAGCGGGTCCAGGCGGGAGGCCGCGAGGAATTCATCGGAGTAGCAACGTCCCGAATGCGGCGAAGCGAAAACCAGCGGCGTCGTTTGTGTCGCCGGCCGGGCCACCAGGACCGGCGGGTCGGTGAGGGACGGAGCGGGCTCGACGGACACATCCATCGGGGTATTCAAACGGTCTGTCGTGCCGAAGTCACGTACCCAATTGGCATCCACCGGCTTGCCTGACCTTGTTGGTGAGGTTAGAACCCGCCTCCCACAACGGTGGGGCGCATAGCTCAGCGGGAGAGCACTACCTTGACACGGTAGGGGTCACAGGTTCAATCCCTGTTGCGCCCACCATCCCTCCAACAAATCGCATGATTATCGCGAGCGCCGCTGATGCTCAGCGCCAAAGCTCGCGACTTGCCAGAGCGGCTCCTTTGGCGAGCGATTCGAGCTTGGCCCAGGCGATCTGCGGGTGAACGCGGCCGCCGAGGCCGCAGTCAGTTGATGCGATGACCCTCTCCCTGCCGACGACGTTGGCGAAGCGGAGGATGCGCTCGGCGACGAGTTCGGGATGCTCGACCACATTGGTGGCGTGGCTGACGACGCCCGGCAGGATCAGCTTGTCGTCTGGCAGCTTCACTTCTTGCCAGACTTTCCACTCGTGCTCATGGCGGACGTTGCCGGCTTCAAACGAGTAGGCCTGAACGTTGATCGCCAGCATGACGTCGACGATGTCGCGCATCGGGATGTCGGTCATGTGCGGGCCGTGCCAACTGCCCCAACACAGGTGAAACCGGATGCGATCCGCGGGTAGGCCTTTGATCGCGTGGTTGAGCGCTTCGACACGCAGCATCGAGAACTTCTTGTAGTCTTCCACGGTCGGCTCGGGGTTCACCATGTCCCAGTTCTCGGCGATCGCCGGATCGTCGAGCTGCAAAACGAGGCCCGCGTCGACGATCGCCTTGTATTCTTCGCGCATCGCATCGGCACAGGCGTAAAGCAGTTCCTCCTCGGTCTTGTAGTATTCATTGCCAATGCGCGAGGCGCTGCCGGGGGCGACCGCGCTCATGAAGCCTTCCTCGACCCCGGCCGCTTTTAAGGCCTCCTTGAAGTTGGCGATGTCGGTCTGGATCGCCTGCTGACCGGTATAGGCGATCGGTGCGCAGCAGACCGGCGCGGGGGGCCGCGGCCCGGTGGTAATGCCGGAATCCGGATCGGCGTAGGCGGCGGCGAACTGTCTCCGATCCCGCCGATCGCCAAAGCTCGTCAGCAAGACCTCCCCAGGGCCGGACCGCCGCGCCGCCATGTCGTACAAGTTGGGTCCGTCGAGTTTGAGCCCGCCCAGGCGCTGCCACGAATAGCGCCACCATGACCCATAGTTGACGCGCTGGCCCATCGGCTTGCCGAACTCGCCATCCCCGGGAATGTCGATGCCGAGGGAATGTTGATGGTGCACGACTTCCGCGACCGCGGCGCGCAGGGTTTGCTCAAATGCCTTTTCATCGATCGGCTCGCCGGTTTCGTGGGCGCGGTAGGCCGCGATCAGCCCGTCCGGGCGCGGCAGGCTGCCGACATGGCTGGTGACGATATGATCCTGGCTCCCTTTCATGGTTTTTTCCTCCCCTGGTGCCGGTGTACCTGGGATTATGCCTCGTTGCCAGTGTTACTCGTCATGGCTGGGCTTGACCCGGCCATCTGTCGCCGCAACGGCTTGAAAAGATGGCCGGGTCAAGCCCGGCCACGACGTTGAGAGGACAGCACTGACCGGTCAGAATTTAATTCCGTTGATGCAAGCGTGCGAAACCCGGAATTTGGTCTGGTCATTTTTAGCGGAATTGGCTCTGTTACCTGGTCCACCGGAAGATTAAACGAGCATTCTGGTCCCCCTCACGGAGCCGATCATGACTGTTTTGGAACGTGCCGGCGTCTGCACCTTGGACTGCCCCGACACTTGCAGCCTCGCGGTGACGGTGGATGACGGCCGCATCGTCAAGGTCCGCGGTTCCGAGGCACTGCCCTACACGGATAGCGTCATCTGCAACAAAGTGGCGCGCCACAGCGCCGCCTTCGTGCATGGACCCGGCCGGCTGCACTGGCCCCTTCGACGCGTCGGACCGCGCGGATCCGATCAGTTCGAGCGGGTCGACTGGGATGAGGCCCTCGACACGATCCATCGGCGCGTGATGGAGGTGATCGACCGCTTCGGGCCGCAGGCGGTGATGCCCCTCAACTATGCCGGCCCGCACGGGATGTTGTCCGGGGACAGCATGTCGCTGCGCTTCTTCCACAAGCTCGGCGCCAGCCAACTTTATCGCCGATCGATGTGTGGTGCCGTGCGTAGCGAGGCCTGGGCCGGCACATATGGCCCAGTGCCCGGCATCGGGCCGGAGGCCGCCGCGAAAGCAAAACTGAACATCGTGTGGGGCAACAACGCCACCGTCGCCAATCTGCATCTGGTGCGGCAGATCCGAACCGCGAAACGGAACGGCGGCCGGCTTGTGGTGATTGATCCGCTACGCACCAAGATCGCGGAACAGGCCGATTTGCACCTGTCATTGCAACCCGGCACCGACGTGCTGCTCGGGTTCGCGCTCGCGGTGGAACTTGAGCGGATTGGCGCGCACGATCCACGATTCATCGTCGACCACGTGAGCGGCTACGACGAATTCATGGTGGCGGCGCGTGCGTGGCCGCCGGAACGAGCCGCGGAACATTGCGGTGTGGCACTCGCCGATATCCAACTTCTGGCGACCTGGATGGCCGAGGCCGATCCGTTGGTGATGGCACCCGGCAATGGGCTCGAGCGTGGCCGTAATGGCGGCAGCGGAATTCGCGCGGCGATCGCATTACCGGCATTGATCGGTAAGCTCGGTCGCGACAGTGGCATCGTACTGGGCGCGGGCAACGCATTTCCGAAAACACCGGCCAGGCTGCAGCGGCCGGATCTGCTTCCGGCCGGCACGCGCACGATCGATATCATGGATGTCGGCCGGCATTTGGAACGGGACGACATCGACCCGCCGCTGCGGGCGTTGTTCATCTACAATCACAATCCGATCGTTGTGCATGCGGATCAGAACCGCATGATCAGGGGATTGTCGCGGGAGGAGATATTTCTCGTCGGCATCGAAATCGCGATGACCGAGAGCATGCACTACTGCGACATCGTGCTGCCAGCGGCGACCCACTTCGAGTGCGACGATCTCTATGCGTCCTACGGGCACCATTGGCTGCAACGCGCCGAGGCGGTGATTCCGCCGGTCGGCGAGGCGCTGCCGAACACCGAGATCTTTCGCCGGTTGGCGGCGCGTTTCTCGTTCACCGAGCCGTGCTTCCGGGTGACCGATCAGGAGTTGATGGACGAAGCCGTCGATGCCACCGATCCGAGATTACACGGACTGCGGGGAAGTGAGATCCCGACCGGCGAGGCATTGCACATGACGGCGCCGGACGGGCGGGCTTTGGCGCTGTTCGACAATGTCATGCCGGCTACTCCTTCGGGTCGTGTCGAGCTTGCCTCCGGAACGCTCGCGGAACGATGGGGTGAAGCCGCGCGCCTGCCTGCCTTCCGCCCGCGCGCCACGAAATTTGGGTTGGCGCTGATATCGCCCGCTTCGGACAGTCGTATATCGTCGACGCTGCTTGGTCTGGGAGGGCGGACGGGCGAGGCGCCGCCGCTGCTCATGCATCCGGACGATGCGCGCACCCGCGGGCTCGACGGCGAGAAGCTGGTCCGTATGTGGAATGACCTGGGATACGTGATCCTGCCGTTGCGGATCACGGACGCGGTCGCGCCCGGTGTGGTCGCATCGGAAAAAGGTGCCTGGTTGAGGACGAGTTCGACCGGGCAAACGATCAGCGCGCTGGTCTCCGCCGACGATCGAGCCGATTTGGCGCGAGGTGCCTGCTACAACGATACGGGTGTCGAGGTCGCGAGAGTCTGAAGGCTGGCACGGTCTTTTAACTAACCGTCATGGCCCGGCTAACTCAGCGTCATGGCCCGGCTAACTCCGCGTCATGGCCCGGCTCGTCCGGGCCACCTATCGCGGCACAGTGCTGGTACAGGTGGCCCGGACGAGCCGGGCCATGACGGGTATTGTAGAGATCTCCGCTCAAATCGACTTAACTCGGGCCGATGGCGGCACCCGCTGTGTTGGCTCAGGCCGCCGGAAGTTCCTCGGACGCCGTCGCGGGGGTCGACATCGCGGCATCGATCTCCTCGATCGAGCGCCCGCTCGTCTCGATGCCGATGAACCAGAAGGCAGCAGCGCCGAGCACATACCAGAAGGCGAAATAATTGAACGCCGGGATCAGCGCGTCGAGCGTCGCCTGCGGCGCGACGAAGTTCGACGATCCGGCGATCAGCGCCAGCCCCGCCGGGCCGATGAACTTGCCGAGATTGCCGACTCCGTAGACCAGGCCCATGCCGCTGCCACGCAGCCGCGACGGCCACAGCTCACCCATATAGGGCCCGACGATCGAGTAATTGCCGCTGCCGAAAAAGTTCTGCAGCACGATCATCACGAAGAACAACGACACGCCGCCGATGAACTCTTCGTGCAGATAGCCGGCGAGCGACATGAACACCGCCGCGATCAGGCAACTCAACACGCCCGAGCGCCGCCGGCCCATCGCGTCGGAGATCCAGGAGCAGAAGAAGCGGCCGGCCACGGCTGCCAGGCTGATCCAGATCGCCAGTTTCGATGCCTCGGGCGGCGAGATTTTCAGCACCATCACGAACAGCGTCACCATCCACAACGTGAGCGCGACGCCTCCGGTCTGGGTCAGGCCGGTGAGACAACCGACAATGATACTGCGCGGATATTTGAACAACTCGGTCCAGCGCGTGTGCTCGACCGTCAGCAGCGTCGCCGGCAATGGGATCGACTCCGGATCGATCTGGAGCGCCCAGGCGATCGAGCGGCGCGCTTCCTCGACGCGTCCCATGCGCATCAGCCAATGCGGGGATTCCGGCACCCAGGCGCGGATGTAAAGGGTCAGCGCGGCCGGCACCAGGCCGATCGCGAACAGCCCGCGCCAGCCGATGTAAGGGGTCGTGTAGGCCCCCAGAAACGCGCCCATCAGCACGCCGACAGGCAGCATCGTCGTGGTGAGGCCGGTCAGCCAGCCGCGCTTGCGCGTGGGCACGAACTCCTGAACCAAGGTGATGTCGACCGAATAGAGCCCGGTCACGCCGAGGCCGACAACCAACCGGCAGATCACCAGGAAGATCCACGCGCCATGGGGCGTGAGCGCCATCGCGCCGGTGGCGAGCGAAAAATTGAGCACGGTGATGATCATGACCTTGCGGCGGCCGATCTTGTCCGCCAGCCAGCCGTAGAACAGCGACCCAAAGGGTGCGCTGATGCCGGAGGCGAGCAGGATCATCCCCGACTGACCATAGGTCAGGTTCCAGTCCTTGACGATGAACGCCAGGACGAACCCGATCAGGAAAAAGTCAAAGAAATCGAGCATGTCGCCGAGTGTCGCGGCGGCGGCGATCTTCCACTGATTCGCGGTCAGCTTCTGCTGCCGGTCAAGCAGTTCGAGCATAGCGGATCCTCCCTGTTAATCGCCCGCCTGGCGGGGATCGGTCCGCGCGGCAAGTCATCGTTTGTTGGTCTTCATTTGTCGTGGCGCATCCGGTGACCCGGTCCGTGAACGGCGGCACAGCCATCGGCGCGGCAAAACCCTAGACCAGGCGTCAACCGCCAGCAATGGGGTTCGGACACAGGCGAATCGGGTGAAAAAATCATGCTGTGATAAGGCTGGCGAGGAATTCATCGTCCCATCCAGCGACCTTGCGTCGGACGCGGAATGAATCTTTGCCGGAAGGCCTCCGGAGCAGATT
>JBEKGV010000045.1:0-11239 GCA_050012615.1 Acetobacteraceae bacterium
GGTCCCCCGGACGAGCCGGGGGATGACGTATTGGGGCCTGTGACGATCGTTATTACCGCAACCAACCCGCCAGGATCGCCAGAAGCAGCAGTGCCACGATATTGGTGATCTTGATCATCGGGTTCACCGCCGGGCCTGCTGTGTCCTTATACGGATCACCAACGGTATCACCGGTCACCGCGGCCATATGCGCCACGGAGCCTTTGCCACCGTGATGGCCTTCCTCGATGTATTTCTTGGCGTTATCCCACGCACCACCGCCCGACGTCATCGAAATCGCGACGAACAGGCCCGTCACGATCGTTCCGAGGAGCATCGCGCCCAACGCTGAGAATGCCGCCGCTCGCCCCGCGATGATGTCGATCACGACCCACAACACGATCGGTGCGAGCACTGGCAGCAGCGACGGCGCGATCATCTCCTTGATCGCGGCCTTCGTCAGCAAATCCACGGCTTTGCCATATTCCGGCTTCGCCGTCCCTTCCATGATTCCCGGGATTTCCCGAAATTGCCGGCGAACCTCCACGACCACCGCCCCAGCCGCCCGGCCGACCGCCGTCATACCCATCGCCCCAAACAAGTACGGCATCATCCCGCCGATGAACAAACCGATCACCACGAACGGATTGGTCAGTCCAAAATCCACTTTCAGGGTGGGGAAGTAGTAAGCCAAATCCTGAGTGTAGGCGGCGAACAACACGAGGGACGCGAGACCGGCCGAACCGATCGCGTATCCCTTCGTCACCGCCTTGGTCGTGTTGCCCACCGCGTCCAGCGCATCCGTGGTCACGCGCACCTCACTGGGCAGATCCGCCATCTCAGCGATGCCGCCCGCGTTATCAGTCACTGGGCCATAGGCGTCCAGCGCGACGATCATCCCGGCCAGCGACAACATCGTGGTCGCCGCGATCGCGATGCCAAACAGCCCCGCGACCATGTAAGTAAAGATGATGCCAATGCTGATGACCACCACCGGAAGCGCGGTCGCCTCCATGGAAATCGCGAGGCCCTGGATCACGTTGGTGCCGTGACCCGTGGTGGAACTCTGAGCGATCGATCGCACCGGCCGGTATTCCGTCGAAGTGTAATATTCGGTGATCCAAACGATCGCGCCGGTCACGGCGAGCCCCGCCAGGGCGCAAATGAACAGGGACGTGCCAGTAATTAACGGACCTCCGGTCAATTCCAACGGTTTGCCGAAACCGACGAACCATTCGATTACGATCGCGACTCCGATCACCGACAGGCCGCCCGTCACCAGCAGGCCCTTATACAGTGCCTTCATGATCCCGTTATCGGCGCCGAGCTTCACGAAATAGGTTCCGGCGATCGACGTCAGAATGCAGATGCCGCCAATGCCGAGCGGCAGCATCAGCAACTCGTCGCGCGTGTCGCCGGTGAACAGGATCGCGGCGAGCAGCATGGTGGCGACGATCGTGACGGCGTAGGTCTCGAACAGGTCGGCGGCCATGCCGGCGCAGTCGCCGACGTTGTCGCCCACGTTGTCGGCGATGACGGCGGGGTTGCGGGGGTCGTCCTCAGGGATGCCGGCTTCGACTTTGCCCACGAGGTCAGCGCCGACGTCGGCGCCTTTTGTGAAGATGCCACCACCCAATCGGGCGAAGATTGAAATCAGCGACCCACCGAAGCCGAGAGCGACCATCGACTCAAGTACCGGGCGGAGGTCGGCACCGGGCGCCATGCCGGCGCGCAAAATGAAGTAATAGCCGGCGACCCCCAGAAGCCCGAGGCCCACGACCAGCATACCGGTGATCGCGCCGGCCTTGAACGCCACATCCAGGCCCGCCGCCAGGCCATTCCGCGCCGCTTGTGCGGTCCGGCAATTGGCTCGGACGGAGACGTTCATGCCGATATAGCCCGCCGCCGCGGAAAGCACTGCCCCGATGGCGAACCCGATGGCCGTGTGCAGACCGAGTATCAGGCCAAGAATGATGAGGATCACAACGCCAACGATGCCGATGGTCATGTATTGGCGATTCAGATAGGCGTGCGCGCCTTCCTGAACGGCCGCGGCGATCTCCTGCATCCGGGCGTTACCCGGGTCCTGCGCGAGCACTTGCCGGCTGGTGATAAGGCCGTAGACCAACGCCGCGATACCGCAGGCGAGGATCAAGTACTGGGCCGCATGCATCCTGGATGTACCCCTCAGTCGGTCTTATGAACGGGTCCGGCACGTGCGCTCGCGCGCCCGCCCAGGCCCCGGGTGGAAGTTGGCGCGGCGGTATGCCAGTTCCTTTGCGCCTAGGCAAATATTTACGGTGAGGCCGAAATCGGTCCTACGCGGCCTGCTGCTCCCGGCTGAGATGCACGTAATTCCGCATCGCGTACCAGAGCGCGTACTCGTCGTAGGTGACCGAATCGTATTTCGGCGGGTTCTCCGGCGACTGGCAGGTCGGCAGGCAGCCGATCAGCGTATCGGGGTGAGTGTCGAAGAAAAATGGGATCGCATACCTCGCCCGGCCGGAGGCGTTGATTGCCCGATGCGGCGTCGACAGGAACCGGTCGTTGGTCCAACGCCGCAATATATCGCCACCGTTGACGATGAATGCGTCAGGGTCAGACGGCGCATCGAACCAGCTCCCGTCCGGGAGCCGGATTGACAAGCCGGGTACCGCGGAGGGCGCCAGTAACGTCATGAAACCGGAATCAGTGTGCGGCGCGATGCTGAACTCATTGTCGTCGTAAGAGGGTCGCGGCGGATAATGGGTAAATCGTTGAATCATGTTCGGCCGTTCGAACGCCGCGTCAAAAAAATCCGCCGGCAGGTCGAGGGCGACGGCATAAATGCGCACCAGCTTTTTTCCGAGTTGTTCCATTGCCGACATATAAGCCAGAGTCGTTTCGCGGAAGCGCGGGAGGTCAGCTGGCCATTGATTGAGCCCGCGAAATCGTTTGCCCGCGATAACATCAGGGTCATCCGGCGTCCGCTCGCGACGAACGAAGAATGCCTCATTCACACTGGGCTTTGTGTTGTCGTTGACCGTCGAACTGCGCGCGATGGAACCGCCCATCGCCATGTAGCCGATGTTATGTTCGTTGATCCGCAGCGCGAGTTTCTTCTCGAGCGGTTGAGTATGAAAGCGTTGGCACTCAGCGAAGGCGGCGTCGATCAGCGAGCGCGGAACGCCGTGTCCGTGTAAATAATAAAAGCCGACATTTTCGAAGGCGTGTCGCAGCGCGGCACCAAGCCGCGGGAGTTCGTCCACGTCGCCGGCGAAATAGCGGGAGACGTCCAGGATCGGGATCATGAGCCGGCATTCCTTCGTGAGACGCGGCAAGCATGCCAGAGCCGTTCAACGCTCGCAAACGCCGCGCGGGACGACGATGGCGGACCCTGCCCGAGTGCGCTAAACTCCGTGCAAGGTTTGCCTTAGGAGGACGTCTTGCTTACCGCGGCACAGATCAAAGAATACAACGAGGTCGGCGCCATCGTCGTGCCCGACGTTCTGACCCCCGAAGAAGTGGCACGGTTATGCGCCGTGACCGACGGCTTCGTGGAACGAGCGAAAGGGCTGACCGGCCACAATGATATTTACGACCTCGAGGACAGCCATTCGGCCGACAATCCTCGTGTGCGCCGCATCAAGGCCGCAAGCACGCAGGATCCCGCTTATGGCGCGCTGACCCGGCATCCCCGGATCCTGGCGGTGCTAAAGGATTTATGGGGTCCGAATATCCGATTCGACTCAGCGAAGCTCAACATGAAATGCGCGGGTTTTGGCGCTCCGGTTGAGTGGCATCAGGACTGGGCTTTTTATCCCCATACGAATGACGATCTCGCAGCCGTGGGCGTGATGTTCGACGATATGGCGATGGAAAATGGGCCGCTGATGATCATTCCGGGAAGTCATCGCGGCCCGATCTTCGACCACCACGTCAACGGGGTGTTCTGCGGCGCGATGGATCCGGAGAATCATGACGTCGACTACAGCAAGGCAATCCCTTTGCTTGGGAAGGCGGGTTCCATCACGGTGCACCATGTGCGTGCGGTGCATGGGTCGGCCCCGAATGTATCGGATCGCGATCGGCGACTGCTGTTGTTCCAGTTCCGCACCGCTGATGCCTGGCCGCTGCTCGGTTTCCCTGGCGGCATCGAGAAATTCAACGACCTGATGGTGGCGGGTGAGCCGCGCGAGCCCAGGCTGGAGCATTTGCCGGTGCGGCTGCCATTGCCGCCCGCGGTGAAGCAAGGTTCGCTGTACGAGAACCAGAAAGGGATGAAGAACCGCTTCTTCGCTGTTTCGGACACGACGCGTGCGCCTGAGATGGCGAAATGAACACTCGTCTTCCGGTCGAACCGATTTTCGATCAAACGCCGCATCTGTTTGGGGACGGGCCGCCGGCCCCTGTGGTCTATGACGCTTCGGTTCGGGCGCTACGGCAACGCACGGTAAACTTCGCCGCGAAGCGTTACGTGGACATGATGTTCGTGAGCGGGTTGGACCGTGCCACGGCCGACCGTCATTTTCGACCGCGGGCAGCGCTGGTTCCAGGCGGGCTGAGCGGACGCCCCGTGGGTCCGGCCATTCAGGAAACCCTGCTGATTGCCAGGAGGGAAGGCCGGTTCACGGTTGAAACTGATACGGCCGAGCGCCGTGCGACGGTGACCTGGAACGATCCGGGATTCGGCGACATTGTCGTCGGAAACGCCGTCGCTCCGTCCGGCTATGGCGGCATTGTCCTCGGCGAGCACCGCGCGCCGCGGTTCGAACCGCGTGCCATTCCTCGCGAGACAGGCGATGCCGGACGGAACTGGCCGCTCGGTGGTTCAGTTGACATGCCACCACCTGCGCCGGCGTCGATGACAGCGGCACTGGATACGTTTTTCGCCAGTTCGCCAGGCCTTTATGGCGTGGTGTTCGCCACCGCGGATCGCGTTTTGCTCGAACGCTACAGCGACTTCGGCGGCGTGGATCGCGCGACGCCGAGCTGGTCGATGACCAAGGCAATCACCTGCGCGATACTCGCGCGGATGATCCAGGAGGGGTGGTTTCATTCGGTTCACGACCCCGCGCCCGCGCCGCTGTGGCGAGATCCGCGCGGGATTCATCGACTGATTACTCTCGATCATCTGGTGCGTATGCGTTCTGGGCTTGGGTTTCCGGTTCGGCACGACAACGGCTCCGTCACACTGGGTTTCGAGAACAGCGCGGTCTATCAAGATGCCGCCGACGCGTTCGATATGGCGCAACGCTCGATTGTCGCCACCGTGCCAGGCGCGGTGTTCCGATATGTAAACAGCGGGATGAATGTGCTGGGAGCTGTGATCCGCGATCAGATCATGCGGCGAGGGTTGCCGTACTATCAGACCGTTTACGGTCTGCTCGCCGATAGACTGGGTATGAGCAGCTATCAACACTCGGCGGATATCGCGGGTAACCTTATTGGCTCGGGTGCGGGATTCGCGACGACGCGCGATTATGCGAAGCTGGGTGTACTCTATCTGAACGACGGGATGTGGAACGGCGAGCGGCTGCTGCCTGCTGGCTGGGTCGATTACGCAACTACCGCGACGCACACCGGAACCAGCTATGCCGCGTGTTTCCGCACCAATATCGACGGGCGGTTTCCGTCGCTGCCGCCTGAGACCGCGTGGGTCGCCGGCGCATCGGATAATCGGATCTTCATACTTCGCCGGCATCGGCTGACTGTCACTGTTACCAACGAAACCGATCATCCGATGGATCTGGTGGCGCTCGACCGGATGATCGCCACCGCCGTCAACACGTTCGCCTGAGGAAACAGACCATGACCGTTCGTAACGTCGCTCGCGAGAAACTTGAGAAGGACCAGCTCTCGCTTGGGGTTGGCGTCCGTATGACCCGCAGCGTGGAGATCGCGGCGGCAATGGCCTCGGCCGGGTTCGACTGGCTGTTCCTGGACATGGAACACGGGACGATGTCGCTCGATGCCTGCGCGCAGATCGCGGCAGCGGCACTTGAGGCGGGGATCACGCCAATCGCGCGGGTGCCAAACGGAGAGTATTCCATCGCGACGCGAGCGCTGGATAACGGCGCGCTCGGTATCGTCATGCCGCATGTCGACACCGCTGCCGAGGCACGTGAGGTCGTGGAGAAATTGAAATATCCGCCTGTTGGCCATCGCTCCATGGGCGGTACTGGGCCGCATTATGGATTGCGTAACGTGAGTGTCGGGGATGCGGCGAAGGCGCTGAACGCGGCGAACCTGACCGTGGTGATGCTCGAAACGCCGACGGCGATAGCGAACGCGGAAGAGATCGCCGCGGTGCCCGGGGTCGATGTGCTGCTGATCGGTAGCAATGACCTTTGCGCCGAGATGGGGATTCATGGGGACTTCGGCAACGAGAAAGTCGCGGATGCCTATCGCAAGATGATCGCCGCATGCAAAAAGCACAATAAATTCCCGGGGATGGCGGGGATTTACAATGAAACAATCATGCCGCGATACATTGAAATGGGTGCGCGGTTCATTCTGTCTGGGCAGGACGCCAACTTCATGCTGGCGGCAGCGAGCGCACGAACTGGGTTCTTAAGGAAAGTGCACGGGTGAAGGTGGAATAATACCGAACGTCCAAACAACTGACTCTTCGGCACAAGCGTTGATCCCGTCATGGCCGGCCGCTGAGCCGGCCATCTATCGCAGCACAGTGCTGCCAGAGATCACCGGGTCAAGCCCGGCTATGACGGGTTGGGCGGCCCCGACGATAGATCAATCCATTCGCCGGTTGATATAAGGTGGTATGGTTTCCGCATTCGATTGCGTTCCCGGGCGCGAATCCGCTGGAAAGACAATTACGGGAACATTCATTCACGCCGGATAAATCAGGCTGTTTGGAATCATCTCCGAGTCGAACACCACGATCCGCTCCCGTAACCGTAGCCGCTCGTCATCTCGCACGACGACATCGTGACACACCGCCGACAGCACGATCTCGGTTTGCTTGTCGATCAACGTTTGCACCACCAGGAGATTGTGGCGTGCGCGGACACTTTCGCCCTCTCGCGCGACGATCCTGGGCACGCCGGGAAACCGGCGATAGTAACGGGGCGCGTACATTTGAGTCCGCGTCACCCCCAAAACCCGGTCGATCAGCATGCCCCGGCTTTCCGCGTAGATCGTGGAAAGCGTGTACCCGGCTTCGTAATTCTCGCGCGGAATGATGCGATAGATGCAGTCTTCCGTGAAGAATTCCGGCCATTCGTGCAGCCGCAAATCATCGAGGGTGCTGTAATAGTCGTCATAGAAATCGCGCAGACTGTCGCGATCGATCATCGTCCCCCGATCGCCGTTGGCGATCATATCCCCATCGCCTCACGCCAGTAGCGATACATGCCGCGGATCCCGACCTCGGTGACCATGTGTTCCACACTCTCGATTTCGCGGCCTCCCATGATCACCAGGGCATCCTCGTCCGGGGAATGAGCAAAGCCCTGCTGGCTCATCTCGATGATCTCGCTATCGTCCGCCGAAACGAATCCCGCTGGGCCGAACAAATTGGCCTGGCGAGTTCGTCGCAGCCGCATCTCCGCCGTGTCGTCGGCGTAACACCAGTGCGTCCAATGGAAGTCGAACCCATCCGGCCCGGTCGGTACGATGTGACGGACACTCAGAGAATTGATGTTTTGCTGCAGCACCACGCTGGGGAACACGGTGATCATGGCGACGGTCTCTTCGCCGGGGAACTCTCGAACCACGTCCATGATGCGAGGATCGGCGAGCGTGATGTCGTTGCGGAAGGTGCGCATGCCCGAGGTCACGTCGTTCACTTCCTGCTTGCCGCTGCGGCTGATCAGGATGCCATGCTGCCCGGTCGGGTCGATCTCTGTCGCCGATTTCTGGTCGGCGCGGAACAATCCGAAGGTGACGAAGAAGACGTGCAGCAAGGACGCGTGATAGGGGTCCTTGATATTCTCCTGCATCAGCTTCCAGTTTCCCGGAATGTGCTGCCGGTTATAACCCATGACTTCCAGCTTCCGCCCGTCATAGACCCGGGTGTAGTGCCGCCAGAAACGCTCTCCCAGATAATCCCGGAACGATGGCGTATCGTCGGAGAAGGTGGCCCAGACCAAACCGTTGACCACCTCGACGCGCAGCTTGCGCAGGCTGTGATTCTTGGGATCGAAGTCCGCGGGCATGCCGCCTTGCCCACGGACGCCACGGCGGAACGCGGCACCTTGCAGGTCGCCTCGCAGGCTGTAGCTCCATTGGTGGTAGGGGCAGAGCAAATCCTTCACGTGGCCTTTACGCGCCTGGCAAAATTTGACGCCGCGATGGGCGCAACGATTTTCCACCACGCTGACCTCATCCGGCCCACTGCGGATGACGACCACCGGACGTTGGCCCAGTACGGTGGTCTTGAAGTCGCCGACCTGCGGTATTTCGGCTTCCAAAGCGCAAAACAGCCAATGCGGGCCGTACCAGATGCGCTGCAGTTCCGCCGCATAGATGTCCGGGTCCGAATAGACCCAATAGGGCACTTTGCCCGCGGCATCGCTCGGCCAGGTCCGGCTGAAATTATTCATTGCACGCCTCCTGCCGCGACTTTGGCGGGCGGATCGAGCCATGTCAAAACGGCTTCTGTCACATGCGCGATCGGAAATAGTCGAATCCCGGAGCCGCGGTCGCGACGCGGTTTCCTACTCCGCCGCCACCACGACTTGCTCCCCGCGCGACGAGGCCTTCGCCGAACCGCCGCACAGCAAGCTCACGAACAGAATCCCGGCGACCAACATCAGCACCATCTCCGGATGCCCTCGGTCGATCAAAAACCCGAACGGCACCGGCGTGATCGCGGATCCCAGTGGCAGGCCGGCACTCACGAACCCGAATACTTTACCGATCTGCCCAGGGGGTGCGGCGTCCTTCAGCATCACGTCGCGCGGAGTGCGGGATGCGCCAAGCGACAGGCCAGAGATGAAAGTGAACGGAATGATCGCAAGGCCTGGCAAGTCTACCCAGTCGATGACCAGCATCATCGAGGCCGAGACGATCACCAGACTGGTCACGAACGGTAGCACGTGCGCCTTGAATTGATCCGCGAACCAGCCGCCCACCAGCACGCCCATGGTTGAGCCGAGCATGTAGGCCGTCAGCGCCGTGGCGGCCAGTTTCAGGTCCATGCCCTTGACCGTATGCAGCACCGTCACCAGCCAGGCCTGCACCCCGCCGCCGGCCATGGCGCCAAACAGGAAGAACAAGAAAAAGAGCACCATGGTCCGGCTGGTCATCAACTCGCGCGCCGACAATGTGATGCCGCCGGCTTTCGGAACGGTGCGGACCTGATCCTTCAGAATACCACTCTGCAACAGGATGGAAATGACGACCGGGATCCCCAGCAGGCCAACCGTCGCGAGTGTGCCGCGCCAGCCAACCGCCGCCATCAGAAACGCCGTCACCGGCGCGCCGCTCGCGAAGCCGATATTGCCGCTGAATGTGTGCAGCGCGAACGATCGTCCCATCCGATCCTTATCGATCGAGCCGGACAGGATCGCGTAATCGGCCGGGTGGATGACCGAATTTCCGATCCCCGACAGCACGGCCAGCAACTGGATCTGCCAGAACGCGGTCGCCAGCGACATCGCGGCGATCGACAGCGACATCAGCAAGGCGCCTCCCACCAGGAACACGCGGGCGCCATATTTGTCGACCAGGAATCCGACTGGCGTCTGCAACAACGCGGTGGCTGCCGACATAAGCGCCACGGTGAGACCAAGGTCGGAGAAACTGACCTGAAACGCATCCTTCCAGGTCAGGAACATCGTCGGCATGCACAGCACGTAGAAGTGCGACAAAAAGTGCCCGTTGCTGATCAACAGATTGACCCTGGTCGTGCGGCTCAGCGCCATGCGTACGTTGTCCTTGGAAAGGGCGGCGGCACGATGCCGATCCCGGGCGCTCTGCGTCAACCCATTCGGCCGCATGGCCGGGTTGCCCGGGAACCTCCTGGCTGCGGCCAGATCGCGTGTGGGACATACGCTCCGGCGGTTGTGTAACGAGCCAGAAGGCTTTTTTTAGCCGCGGATAAGGCAGGATGTACGATGATGAGTGGCGGCTGCTCACAGGTCCACAACAATGCGCTTGACCTCGACCCGCGGACCGCCAAAATTGATCAGGAGACATAGGCGCAGGCCTGTGGCCTTCAGATAATTGCGACATTGCGCGAAATGGAACGGGTCGAGCGATTTGGAGGCTTTCAGTTCGACAATCACCGAATTGTCGACCAGCAGATCAGCGGCATATTGCCCGACGACGGCGCCTTTGTATGTCACCACAATGCCATGCTGTTGTTCAACCGTAAGCCCGAAGCTTCGCAACTCCATCGCGAAAGCATTTTCATAAACCTTCTCGAGGAAACCCTGTCCAAGCTCATTGGCCACCACGAACGCGCAACCGATAATGCGTTCGGAAACCAGGTTCTGACTGATCTTATCTGCGTACATCTTCCCTTATATCGCGGTAGGGACGCCCATTACTGGGCGCCCCCCGCACAGAACCGTACGGGCGGATTTCCCGCATACGGCTCCCACCTTGGGTATTTGACGGCGAAGCGTTTGTCGGGCCAGGGATGCGTAATGCGCGGTTTCGGGAGCCATCGATCGGCGAGGGCGTCGATCCGCCGCCACGACGTGCGATCCTTCTGCCCGCGCCGCCTGAGCGTCCGCAGCCAGAGTTCGGTCACATGGTATCGGAACGCCACCAGGGTCCGGCTGTTGGTCGGCACGGCATGGTAAGCGAAGAACCCACCCACCACCTGCCCCAGCCAGTTGCCTTGCTCGTCAGTCGTCAGGTGCAGCCGTCGGCGTAGCCCTTCCCCGATCGCCTGTAACCGCGCTCTCACACGGTCCCGCCGCGACTTCCGTTTCGATTGGAAGCCACCGGCCCGGCTGCGTCCACAGATATGCGTGAACCCGAGGAAGTTGAACGTCTCCGGCTTGCCTTCGCCACGCTCGTTCCTCTCCCGCGCCGCGTGGCGGCCGAAGCGGATCAGGCGTGTCTTCTCTCCGTGCAGCGTCAGAGCGAACGCCGCCAGTCTCTCGCGCATCTCGTCCAGGAACCGCCTGGCGTCGGCCTCGTGCTCAAAACCCACGACGATGTCGTCGGCCCCCGCCTTCGCACTAGGGGAGTCTCACATCTCATTCCAGTTGCGATCCGAGAAGCCGTCCGCGATGGATCGCATGGAACTGTTCCATACCCCGCCTGAATGTTATGGGTCCTGGCGGTTTATAGTAGCAGTTCC
>JBEKGV010000046.1:0-13021 GCA_050012615.1 Acetobacteraceae bacterium
CTCAAAATGGAACAGCGTCATCAAAGCGAAGGAAGCCACGACCGAAAGTAACCCGAGCGCCAAAATCGGATAACGGATGCGCACCAAAACGAATGATGCGGGGACGAATGTGACATAAAACAACCATTCTGTACTGATCGACCAATCCGGCGGGAACATCGCCATCTGCCGATTGAACTAGGATTGTGTCAACGTTAAATAGGAAAACGCGGTCGTTGGATCATCCGCAAAATAGGGACCGGGAATATAGGATAATGAGATCAGAATGCTGAGTGCATAAAGTGGATACAGTCGGGCGAAACGAGCAACGAAGAATTTGTAAGTCGCCGGAATGAGGCGATCCCGGCTGAAGCTCTCACCGTAGTTATAATGGATGACGAAGCCGCTCAGAACAAAAAACAAGGACATCCCGAAATAAGCAAGTCGTGCCGCCGCCGGGTGAAACGCCGCGACCGCGCCGTAAATGAATGAGGTATCAATGCCATGAGCCAGCAGCACGGAATAAGCGGCTATTCCCCGCAAGCCGGTCAGCGCATTGAGCCGGGATTCCCGTTCCATGGTCATCATCTTCCGGTAGTTTCACTCATAGTTGGGTCGATCAGCACTGAATTTTCCACCTTTCGCAAACTGACTGGCTTGCGTCCCCACGCTGAAGCAACTTCGCCGCGCTACTCACCAATCGCTCGCTGGGGTTGCCGCCAAGGAAAATTTGGCATTCCCCATTTCGTCCTGGCCCTGAGGCTGGCGGCCACCTTGCCGATTTGTGGAACAAGGCTGCTGAACCTGAACCAGGCATGCTCCGGCCTGGCCAGGAGGTCGGCATAGACATGAAGAAACTCGTTACCGATCGGCGTCGTATCCGGCCCGATCCAGGTCAGCAAAAACGTCGAACCGTCAGTCCATTTGACGCCGAGATATTGCCCGATCATCGACTCGCTGAACAATCGGCTATAGGGCAGCAAGTCCAGGAACTGCGCATTCTCGCTAACCAGGAAGTAATTGAGCCCGGCCTCCTGCAGAAGTTGTTTCGCTCGCTCGGGCGGTCCGGTCAATATTTCATCCAGATCGCCCGACATCTTAAAGGACACGACGCTCTCGATCGCGCAGCCTGGCACCATGCAATAGCAACTGATATTCATGCTCCAGATCCGTGTGTCCGGCGGAACGTGACGGGCCGCGGCGAGCGTATCGGGATTGATCCCGCCGAATGGGAAGCCGGTATCGAACCCGCCGCGATCCAGATGGGAGTAAGCCTCCCGCAGGCTGTATGTCCCAACAGCCAACCGCCAGCCATTGACGGTAACGTCGAGCGCACGGGTCATCCAGGACTTCTGCGACTGCCATGAGATGAGGACACCGCAGACTAAAAGCACGGGCGCCGCTGTGCGGGTAAATTTCGCGAGCCCGGGACGGTCGATGCGGGTCAGCATCCATCCGCAGCAGGCGATACCCAGAAGCAGCAGCAACGGAACGAAAAACGTGGTAAACCGTGCGAAAGAGATGTTTTGTGAACGGCCGGCGAAGACCGAAATAACAAGAAGCAAGCCAACCAGCAGTCCGAGACGCCGTAACGTGGTCCGGGTTATAGTGACGGTCATATCGCCTTCCGGTGCGATAAACGTGGATTCTCGTCGCGCTCGCAAGCGAGAACGAAAAGCCAGCAAGCCGACGACAAACAGAAGAGAGATTACCCCTGAGAGATAAACCCAGAGCACATCCAGCCGCATGAAATAGACGAGCTGATAGACCGCCGGCCAACCCATGGATGGTGCGACAGCATCATAATTATCGCGAATCCATTCAACGATGATCAGCTGCGGGATCACTCCCCAACGATCGCCGGGCAAAATTCGCGAAGCTGAGCATCAGATCGAGCGCCTGGTCGCTCGCCAGCCCGGTCGTGGCATAGCTTAGCGCGAGCATCCCGAGCACCGCGCCGCCGGTTGCCGCGGCCGCCGATCCGTAACGCCATACCTGGCGCCATTGCCGGCGGAGCAGCGAAAGCCCGGCCAACAGAACGAAGAAAAACGCGAGGATAATGCCCGCGGGCAGGGTCACGATCGCGGCAGCGACCCCTGCCGCCGCGGCCACGACCAGAAATATTGATCGCCGGGCGGCGTCCGCCATGCACGTGGCGACCACGGCCATCGTCACAAGAGCGGCGATCTGCTCGTGTTCCTTTTGAAACTCGCCACCCCCGAGGGCGCTCATACCGACAATGTAAAACAACAAATAGAGCAAAGCGCCGCAGGCGGGCCACAGCGAACGCGGAGCCAAACGCGCCGCCAGCGTCGCGAGCCCAAGTGCCGCGAACACCACATAGCAAAACGTCGCGAGCGCCGGCGCTTCGGGATCACTCAACAACATGCCTAGAAAGATCAGACCATCTCCTTTGGAGTAGTAATAATGGTACCAAACATTATTTGGCTCGAGCCCATGATTTTGTAATACCGAAAGATAGTATGGGAAATAATGAGTGTAATAGTCGCCGCCACCGCCAGGATAAAGCCCGTGCACCAACAGGAGCCAGGCGCCTGCCGCGGCGACCAGAAGCGCCGAGGTTGTGCGAATCACATCAACGCCGCACCGCGTTAAGGAAATCCGTCTGGTGATCGAACCGGCCGCCGCTACCGAGACCGCCGCGAAGTGGCGCGCTGATCCAGCCAGTACAGCCAGGCACAGGAAAATCATAACCGAACGATAATAAAGATTCGCGACACCAAGAATCAGCATCGCCACATGCCACGCAGCCGCGCCGATAGCGAACCCCGCCACCGCTCGTTCCGCGGATGTCAGAATCGCGCGCTCCTGGGCCGGGATGATCAGTGTGGTTACACCGGCTCCCGGCGCGTAAATCAGCCAGCAGAGCACCGCCACGAACACAACGCGTACCAGGTTGTCCGCCGCGACGATCCACCCGGCGTCGAAGAAATGCAGGTGATAAAAATCGACCAGGCCGAACCAAAGGACAACGCCAATAAAACCGCCGACCAGTAAACCGGTCGCCAGGATCGTCGCGCGCGTGGAACGGTTCGCCATCCGGCTTCGATCCTCGAGATCAATCATGTCCTCGGCGGCGATAGAGACGGTCCGACAGCCGGCGATTGGCGATCTCTATCAGTGTGTGCATGACCGACAGGAAATTGCGGATATTAAGAGCGTTGGACGATCCACGACGCTGTTCGATCGTGATCACCGGAACTTCCTTATAGGAAAAGCCGAGATCGATCAGCAAGCAAAGGATATCGGCCTGAAACCCGAAGCCATGCGTATTCGGGTGCCAGCGCATGACATTGTGTCGCAGATGCATCGCCAACCCATTATAGTAATGCAACCGATTGCCGGTCACGCCATTGACGATTGATGTATACAATTTCGAAATGACCCTCCGCCTGAGGCTTTTCCCGGCGCTGGAGGTATAATAGGGAATAACGATGTCAGCCTCCCCGATCGCCGCGAACACGGCGGCGATGCTGGCCTTCGGCTCGGCGTTATCGCCGCAGATCAACCGCAAATATTTGCCGCGACCGAGAAACGCCGCGTCCAGATAGTTCTGCGCCAAGCCTTTGTTGATCCGGTTGACCCTTAGCAGAATGTTCTCAGCGGGATGAGCGGCGATGTATTCGACGACAAGCCGCCGTGAATCGTCCGTCGATACATCATCGATGACGATGATTTCATAGCGCAACCCCCTATCCCGCGCAGCGTCGCTCACCGTATCGAGTGTCGCGACGATATAGTCGGCCTCGTTGTAGCAGGATACGAAGACCGTGAGGTCCAGGGCGTCCGCGTCGTATGGCTCGGTGAGACGCAGCGCGTCATGCAATCCCGCCGCCGCCGGGCTCATGACGATCTCGCCGTCCCAAAACCGGCGTCCAACGGAATCTTTCATGATGATGGACCGATATCACGGATTCGCACCGTCACCTGTTGGCGCGCGTAGGCCACGTATTCGTAGTCCACTCCATGCGCCGCGGCGAATTCCCGCCACGCCTTGAATTCATGCCGTTCCCATCCCGGGTAATTGAAATACTCGTCGAAAACCAGCACCGTGCCTGGTTGCAAACGATCCGCTAACCCGTTGAGTACATCGACGGTGGATGAATAAAGGTCGCAATCGATATGGAGGAACGCGATTGCTCCGCCGACTTCGCTGCACCATTTCGGGATCGTGTCGCTGAACCAGCCTTTATGGAGCACCACGTTGCCTGGCACGCGCGGCAGCCTGCCGCCCAGCGAGAATGCGCGACGGCCCAGATTGAAACCGCTCCATGCCGCGGGCAGCCCCTCGAAACTGTCAAAGCCATGGATGGTCGCCATTGGTTTTCCGCGTGCGATATGGCGAATGGTACCCCCCGAATAGACGCCGAATTCGAGGTAGTGCCCCTCCGCCATGGTCTGCGACAGCGAGTAGTCGAGCAGTTCCACCTGGTTATCAAAACCGAGCGCCTCGGGCATGTGCCGATCGATATAATCCACGCTGCTGGCCAAAGCCCGGATCGCTCGTTCGCGCACCGGATGAAGCCGTCCCGTATCGATCAGTTGATACGCGCCCATCACGACTTTGTAGAGGATATATTTAAGTCGGAAATTGGTGACTAGCATTGGCCATGCATGGCGGTTTTGTACAGGGTCACGATGAACGCACTGATCGGCTCTTTATCTGGCGTCAATTTTTCCGAACTTCCGATGCCTCGAGGCCATATAAGTCAACGGTGCACAGCGCGCGTAGCCCGGGCATCGCTTCGATCGCCGGCTCGATCGGCTTTAACAGCCGAAACAGCAAGTGCGGCGTGAAGTTGGGGAACAAATTGACACGCCGGTGAATTACGCGGCGATAGCCGGCGTCCTCAAAAAGTCGTGTGAGTTGGCGGGCGCCAAAGCTTGCTTCGCCGGCGGCTCGATATGCCGGTGTAAACTCCAGCAATTTACGCAGCACGTGATCGCCGTTCGGCTCCAGTACCACGACACGGTCCGTGATGCCGCGCAGAGCTCTGAGAACCGCGGGGGCCGCCGGTTTGACATGGTGCAGTATGCCAATCAGGAACGCGCCGTCAAAGCGCTCTGAGCCGGAAAACCTGAGCTGGGTGATATCTTCGGCATGAAACCGCATATGTGGTCCCGGCGCGTTGGCGGTGGCTCGACGGATGGCGGCTTCGGACAGATCGATGCCTTCGACTGACGCGAATTCGCGAGAGAGGGAGCTGTTGGCGAACGCGCCGTCGCCACACCCGAGGTCCAGGACTCGCGACTTCCGGTCCAGCCCAAGGAGCGCTCCAATCGAGATAGCCATACCCCAAAGGCGACGGTTAACGTGATGCTCGACCGTGCGGCTGCTGAACATTGCTTCGCCGTATCCCACGGTGCCGGCGTTTTCCCAGTAGATATCGGGATCAATTTCCATGTGGAACATCCCAGCGCGAAATTTGACCGTGACCAGGTTGGTTCTTCACCGCGCTGCCGCCGCGGCCTGACGTTGCCGGCCCAAATATCGAAACAGCCACATGGCGCCGCCGGGCAGACTCAACAGCGCGGCAAGAAGGCCCATCTGAACCGACACCACGACCGCCGGAGCAGCGGCCACTCCCACCGACCCCAGCGCGATGACCATGGCGCTTTCGCGCACGCCCCAACCGCCGAGAGAAATCGGCAAGGCCGACAATAGCATCACCGGTGCCATCAATATGAGGAAATCGAGCAACGACACGTCGAGATGTGCGGCGCGGGCAAGGCAATAGGCCGTGACCGAGACCGCCACGACACCCAGCGCGGAGAATGCGAGTGCCGCCGCCAGCCGCTGCCAGGCGTGCAGCAGTTGGACCCAATCCGTCCCAACTCGCCCGATATGGTGGGAAAAGGGCAAACCCCATCGATCGGCGATGCCGGCCATCGGCGAAACGCAGCATAGTAAAACGCAAGGTGATAGCGCGACGACAAGCGACACGAGTAGCGGGAGGCCCCGTGAAAGCGGACCAAGATCGAGCACCACTATTGGTATAATCACAAGCGCAAGGCCGGCGAGTGTCACGGCGCGGTCAAAAAGCACCGAATGAACGACAGTGGACCGTCCCCGGATCGGCGCCGGAACAAGCAACGCTCGGGCAATGTCGCCGCCAAACACACCCAGCAGCCAGGCATTGAAGAAACTTCCTATGAAGGTCGTTTTGACCACTGTCTCGGCGGGAACTCTGACATCAAGTCCTTCCAGGACCTGGTGCCACCGAAACGAAGCCAACAGTATCTGCGCCAAAGTCACCAGCGCCGCCACGAATAGCCAGTCGTTAGACTCCCCGGCGAACCGCTCGATAACACTCCTGCCATCGATATTCCGGCAGACCACGGCAATGAGCACGATCGACACGGCCAACTTGAGGGCCAGACCGATCCGCCGTTTCAAAAACATCCGCGCCATCCTCCTCCCAGTGTGAGCGTCGAGCGACGTTACCGCTGTGCCGACGCACGACTCCAGGCGCCGCCTCCCCAGGCGTAAAAGCAGCCTTATCTGTCGCCGGGACGAGAGGCAATAGTCGGCGGTCCTCTTGGAGGCTCGGCCATTCCTGGTCCGGGACAGCCGATCATGACACTTCGCCGGCAGCAACGCCTTGTCGGCCTCCGCGCCGGGCCCCTGGTTAATGGGCCCGTCGTACTGCCAATGGGGTCAGTGCGTCGTCGCGATACCACCCACCACGCGTTGGGACGCGAAGCCGGCGCCATACGCGAAGCGAGACAGCGGGCCAAATGTATTGGCCGAAATCGGACCGACGAAATAAAGTCCAGGGACAGATGACTCGAAATTCGACGATAGCGACGGAGTCTGGCCGACCAGCGCGATGCTCTCGCGCAAATCGTCCTGGATGAACGCAAGCCGCCGCAGATCGGGACGGTATCCGGTACCCGCGATCACGTGGTCAACCACCAGTTCCTCCATGGTACCGTCGCTCCCTCGGAGATGCAGGCGCACGCGGTTGCCGTCTGGTTCCACCTTTTCGATCGACGTGCCGAGATGCATGGCGACCTTGCCCACGACCTCATCTTTCGTGAACCAGCACGGCGCGGGTCCGAGGTGGGTGCGAACGATGTTCAGGCGGGTCGACTCCGGCAAATGCCGGAAGACGAGCGGCATCTCGGCGCAGAGATAAGACTTCCACCCATGGCCGATGCCGGTAATCGGCCAGCGCACTCGCTGCTTCAGCGAACGCGGCTTATCCGGCGGGTCAGGCGGATTCTGGAAAGCCAATTGGCGCACTCGGGCGACCAGGGCGGTGTTGGCACCGGCCGCGTGCAGGAGCGCGGCGATATCGATCGCCGATGCGCCGGCGCCGATCACCGCGACCTCGAGGCCGGCGAACTTGTCGAGCTCATGATGATGCGAGCTGTGCGAGACGAGATCAGCGGGGAATCCGTCCAGCTCGGGAGGCATATAAGCGAAATGGGCGACGCCGACCGCGACCACCACGCGGCGGGCAACGACAACCTCGCCATCCGCGAAATCGATCTCGAAGCCATCAGGGTGGCGGTGGAGTCCGGTGACGATACGATTTTCGACGTCCGGCACGAAACGGCTCTGGAATGCCATGCCGTAGCGAGAGAACGTGTCCAGCGCCACGGGGAGGCCGATATCGGCATAGGCGATGCTATTCTCGGCGCAAAAATGCGCCAGGGTGAATGTCGCGCCGGGGTCGTACAAGCTTGAAGCGAAGCCCTCGGACTTCAGGTGCATGCCCTTTGGCATATGTTTGCGCCACAGCTTCATCGGATCGCCGAAGACGCGGGTCTCCCGGCCCAGTGACCGGAGGTGCGCGGCGAGCGAAAGTCCGTACGGTCCCGCGCCGATGATGGCGACGTCCGTCACCTTCGAACCAGAAGTTCCGTTGCCAGTCATGTTCGAGCTCCAGTGCCTCCAAATCTCAAGGGCGGGTCGTCCAGCCGGTTTAAACCTGTCCAAATCGAACTTTTCGTAAGGATTTCGGATATACTAATTCGAAAACCGTGACGGATATCTTTCGCTGTGCAGTCAAAGATTTTGATCGCCACGACCACATGGTGGCCGTTGGCCGCACGTCTGGCCGCGGCATTCGGCGGGCTTGGCGCGCACGTCAGCGCCATATGTCCGCTCGGCAGCCCGGTCGCAGTGGTCGGCAGCGTCCGCGGCATATTCAGGTATTCCGCACTCTCACCCACCCGTTCGATAGAAGCCGCGCTGCGCGAGGTCGAGCCCGATCTGGTCGTCCCCTGCGATGAGCGTGCCGTCGCGCACCTGCATGAGCTGCACGCGTCGACGCCCCAGGGCGAATTCCCGCGACGATTGATCGAGCGCTCGCTCGGCGCTCCTGGCGGGTACGCCACGGTACTCAGCCGCGGCGCGTCCCTCGAGCTCGCGGCGCGGGAAGGCATTGCGGAACCCGAGAGCCGCGTGCTGCGATCGGCGGCGGACGTGCGGACCTGGTGCGCCGAGCGGAGCCTGCCCACTGTGATGAAAGCGGACGGCAGTTGGGGCGGCGCCGGGGTGGAGGTGGTCGATGGACCCGGGACAGCGGTGGCGGCTTTCCGTCGCATGTCGCGGCCTTTGGCCACCTGGCGCGTCGCGAAGTTCCTACTGTCCAACCGTGACCCATTTCCATTGCGGGGATGGCTGCGTCGCGAGCGGCCCGCCGTGATCGGCCAGGATTTCATCCGCGGGCGAGCTGCCAACATCATGGTCGCCTGCTGGGAGGGAGAGGTCATCGCGACCGCCGGCGCCGTGGTACTGGAGACCGCGAAGCAATTCGGGGCGGCCACGATCATCCGGCCAGTGGTGAACGCCGACATGGAAACGGCCGCGAGACGACTGGTCAGGCGGCTGGGGATGTCCGGATTCTGCGGCGTTGACTTCGTCCTTGAGGAGGGAACCGGCAAGGCCTGGATGATCGAGTTGAACCCGCGGGCAACGCAACTTGGCCACCTGGCGATTGGTCCCTCGGGGACGCTTGCCGCTGCCCTGCTGGCCCGGTTGCGTGACGAGGTGGGGCGGGGCGAGGTGAGGCACGGGGCCGCGCAGCCGCGGATCACGCAGGAGACGGTCGCTTTTTTCCCGCAGGCATGGTTGTCCGGCACGGTTTCGCCCCTGCTGCGGCCGGCCTATCACGATGTCCCGTGGGAGGAGCCGGCGCTGGTCGCCGAACTGATGCGTCGGCCGTGGGACGGCCGCAGCTTGCTGGCTCGACTGACCGACACATTGATGCGGCGACCGGATTCGGAGCGAATCCTTGCCGCGTCCGTCGCACATATGCACCCTCCCGAGCCGGGCCTCACCGAAGTCGCGGCGGCCCGGGCCATTGTCGATGTTGGCGCTGACCCGGTCCCGGCCAGCGGCGATGTCCGTTGAGCGGCGCGGCGGTGCGGTCCGCAAAGGGTAAGCGATGATGGCGCGCGACAACAATCCGCCGCTGGTCAGTGTCATCGTGCCGCTCTGTGGCGACGGCAGCTTCATTGAGGCCGCGGTACGCTCGGCGCTTCGTCAAACGATGCCTCGGCTGGAGGTGATTGTCGCTGTACGGGATGACGACGCGGGTTTGGCGGCCCTCGCCCGCGAGGATAACCGCCTGCGGCTGTTTCCCGTTCCCGATGCGGAGTCGAGCGCATCGCAACGGAACCGTTGTCTTGAGATCGCGCGCGGAGTGTGGATCACCACATTGGGCTGCGACGACCTGATGCATCCGAATCGGCTGGAACGGCTTCTGATGGTAGCGGAGCGCGAGACCGCCGATATCGTTTGCGACAACGTTTTGACCTTCGATGAGGACGACAGAGATCCGCCGATGCTGGCCGTCAGCGGCAAGTTCGCACGGACCTCGACGCGGATGGACGTCGCCCTCTTTCTGGGTTTGCTGGCACCGGTTGGCTGGAGTGGCGGCGGGCGATTTGTGCGGCCGTTGATGCGGCTGAACCTCATACGGCGAAGCGGCCTCCGCTACGATCCCAATGCGCGGGACAATGCGGATTTCGATCTCGGTCTGCGGCTGCTGCTGCGTGGCGTGCGGGTTTGGTGGTGTGCCGAGCTGACCTATTTCCACCGCCGGGTGCGCGGGTCGAAGGCAGATCCAGCGCCACGGGGCCGACGCAAGATGCTGTGGCTCCGCGACGGGCGAATGCCCGCGTGGCTGCTTGATCCGTCCTTCGTGTCGGCGTCAGGCAAGGATTCGGGCGCTCCTCATCCCGGCGGCTGGCTGACCACGCCCCGGCTGAGCGTCTGGGATCGCACATGCGTCGCTGTCCGCCAGACGTCGCGTGCGATCGCCGCGATCGGGCGAACGTCGAGCGCGATCCTCCGGCGTGTCCTGGTCTGGCGTCGCGCGGCGGAACCGGGCCGGCGCCACGTTTGCATCATCTCCAGGCAAAGGGTCGTCGGGCGGACGAACGGCAGTTCGGCGTATCTGATCGGTCTGGCGTCAGCTCTCTCTGGGCGGGGCATGTTGGTGCATCTGGTTTGCCCGTCTCCGGCGACGTTCGGACGCTTGCCCGCCTTTGTGCTGCGCCCGGAAATGGCGGTGTTCAGGTCGATCTCGATCCGCGGATCGCTTCGTCTGGGCAGGGTCATCGTCGCGACCAACCCGCTCGTCGTGCTGCGCGCGGCCGGTGCGGTACTGGGCCGGCTGCTTCTGGCGGCGGGGCTTCCCGCGGGGAGACTGACAAGTCCGGCGCCCTACGCGATCAGGTTACCGTGGTGCGTTGAGGAGTTCCTTTATTTGGCGGGGCATGCCCGCGCCCATGCGGACGTGATTCTCGCCGACTATGCGTTTCTGACCGACGGCATCCCTTACGTACTGCGCCCGGACGCACCAGCGGCGGTCGTCATGCACGACCTGGTTTCCAGCCGGGCCGCGGAGTACGGTCCCCTCGGCGGTGACGCTTCCGTGTCCACGCTCGGTGTCGGCGCGGAGATGAAGATGCTCGCTCAGGCGGATGCCGTGGTGGCGATTCAGGCGGCGGAAGCGGCCGTCGTCCGGCGCCATCTGCCGCGGCACGAGGTGATTGTCGCCCCGCTCGCGGTCGAGTCGCTGACGGTGGCGCAACCGGGGAACGGAACGGACCTCCTGTTCGTGGCCAGCAAGACGACGGCGAATATCGATGGGCTACGGTGGTTCCTCGACGCTGTGTGGCCCATGGTCATCGAAGCGGCACCGGACGCGGTGCTGCTCGTCGCCGGCGGGGTGGGCGAGATGTTCCCGACAGTCCCAACGGGCATTCGGGTGCTCGGACACGTGCCGGATCTCGCTCCTTTGTATGCGACGGCGGCCGTCATCATCAGCCCCTTGCGCGGCGGTTCCGGACTGAAGATCAAGCTCGTCGAGGCCATGGCTCAGGGAAAAGCCATCGTCGCGACAACGACAACGCTGCAGGGGGTGGAGGATGTCGTGGGGCCGGCGGTTTGGGTCGCCGACGATCCCGCCGGTTTCGCGGCTGGCATCGTCACGCTGCTCGGTGACGACGACCTGAGACGGGAGTATGCCGAAGCCGCTCTGGACGTCGCCCGGTGCCGGTTTTCGGCCGAGGCGTGCTACGCCGCGTTCCTCGACTTCATGTGTGGGGCGGACGGGTCGCGGCAGGCCACCGATCCGCACCTTCAGACCAGAGAAGTGGCCTCCGTTACCGGGCAGTAATTAACTCAGCCTGAGGTCATTGTTCGCGACCAGCGTGGCGACCGTCGTGTTGACGCCGTCGAGCACCGCGAAGGCCGTGGGCGTGCCGTGGCCGCCAGTATCGTCGACATAAAGTGTTGTGTTGCCGCCGGAAGACACCGCCGTGATGAAATTGCCGATATTCGTCAAATCGACCGTTGTCTGCGCCTGGGCCAGCGTGCGCGAAAGATCGAGTACGTCGCTGTTCGTCGGCGTAAAGCCGGTGATGGTGTCGAGCCCCTGACCGGGACCGTTCAGGTAAAACGTATCGTTGCCATTCCCGCCGTTCAGGAAGTTCATTCCGGGCCCAGCATCGAGAACGTTGTTCCAGTCGGTGACAGTGATGGTGTCCGCACCGCCGCCGGCGTGAACGTTCGCCTCTCCGTTCCCGGCATTGATCGTGCTTGTGCCGACCCCCACCGTTACCGTGTTGCTGGAACCGCCAAGCGTGACGGTATCGTTTCCATTGCCTAGCGTTACGGTTGACATGCCGGTCGGGCCCGTGACCGACACATTTCCGGCGCCGGTCGACGTGATCGTCTCGTCATAGCCGGAGGCGACGATCTGGGTCGTGCCGCTCGGCGTCGCACCGACGGTGATCTGCGCGTAGCTGCCGGTGACGTCGATGCTGCTGGTTCCGCTGCCGGTCGTTACGGTGTTGTTGTTGCCGTCGTAGGTGATGTTTTCGTTGCCTGCACCGGTCGTGATCGTATTGGCTATCCCGGTCACGTTCACGGTGTCGTTGCCGGCGCCAAGCGAAACAGTCGAACCACCGGCCGATCCCGTGACCGAGTAATTACCATCGCCTCCGGAGTAGGTTTGACCCCAGCCGGACAGAACGACGTTGGTTGTCGATGCGGGCGGAGGGGTTGGAGTGGCCGGAGGGGTCGGAGTGGCCGGAGGGGTCGGAGTGGTCGGCGAGCTTGTGGTGATCTGCAACGTGCCGGCGGGATCGTAGCCGTTGGCACCGGTCAATACGGCGGCGTCACCAGAGGAATTCGTGATCGTGGCACCATTGAGAATGATGGCATTGCTGGCGGCGAGCGCGAGATCCGACGTGTTCTGTCCAGCGGCGACTGTATAGGCGAAGACCAGGGAGCGGCTGCCTGAGCCCGACACATAAGTCGCCGTGCCGCCATCGTTCAGCGTGAGGGCTGGGATTCCGCCGGAGACCGTGACGCTCGCGGAGAACCTCACCGTCAGGTCGATCGTCTTGCCAACGCCGAAATCGCCAGTGTGAGGCGATGTGACGATTCCCGTCTATGTCGGCAATACCTCCCAGTCGTTCAACACGTATGCGGTGGACTGGGAGCCGAACACGATCACGTATTATTTCGACGGCAATGTGATCGCCACGCTGCCGA
>JBEKGV010000047.1:0-11155 GCA_050012615.1 Acetobacteraceae bacterium
CCAGAATGTTGTACAGGCCGAACAAAAGGTGGAGTCCTTCGGGCTGCAACTCGCGAATCTGCGCGAGACCCTCGTTGACCTTCGCGCCCGCCTCCAGTCGGGCAACGGCGGTTGTTTGGAGCGAATAGTCGTAATTTGCATTTCCCGAGAGCCCGTAAGGATTAAGTCCCTCCAAGAATTGCAACAAGGGCTTCACCACCACCAACTGTGCTGGCCAAGGCTCAAAGGCGATGCCGATATCGAAGTGGCTGGCTTTGACGATTTCCTCCACCAGACGAAGGCCCGAGACTTCGGGCTTCAGGATGATTCCCGCCGTTTCTTCCGCCTCGCTTGGTTCGAGGAGAAGGTCGGCAGCGAGAACACCGAGCGGCGCCGCGACCTGGTGCAGTGTCTCAGTTGAGACGGGCTGGCCGTTTTCGAGTCGCTGAATGGTTCGTCGATCCACCCGAGCCACCGCCGCCAACTGCTCTTGGGTCATGACCCTCTCTGCTCGCAGAGTTGCGATCCGTTGTCCGTTTGGAATGATCATGCCCTTTTTCCTTTTCGATCTTTGCCCGGCGATCCTCTCCAAAGTCCGGGGCGACTGTCCACGGCACTAATACGACTTCATAGGGGGACTATGCGACTGCAAAGCGACAGCAGGGCGGCACACCTAGATGCGCGACTTTCTACCCCACGGCGAAACGCTCTCGCCATCACGGAGGCCGGTCTCCGGGATCCGATAATGTCCCTGATCGGACATAAGGCCGCCCGTCATCTTTAAAAGATCGACGCCGTCACCCGGCCAATAGTCAAGCAGGAACAAACGGGTTCCTCGTCCCCCTCAACTGCAACCCTATCGGCGTCCCCGGCAGGTCAAACGCTCCCTGTGGAGGGCGAAAGGCGTACCGACAGCTTCAACCCGATGCCTCCGGTGAGTGGAACAGAGGGTTTGACCTTAATCCCTGTCGCTCCACCAAACGCGAACTCAGGATGCCGCGTGCTGCCGTTGCCGCGGCGCATCCGCGGGATGCGCCTCAAACCAAAGCGCATCGGCGCAAAAATCGATCTCGCCCGGCCATTCCAGGCTTCTTCCACGCTCGCCGACCTGGACCCGCGCGAAGACCTCCGGCTCCGCCAGGGCGGCGAACACCCCTTTGCCGACCAGATGGCGAAAGCTGATCGCCGTCGTCTCACCATTCGCCCATGTCACCGTCACGCCATAGGTTTTTGGGTCGGCCACGGCGGCGGCGATGACGTTGTCCAGCACTTTCGGCATTTTCAAATCCTCTCCGGCGCCTGGCTGTCCTGGCACCTGATCCAGTTCAACGCCAGTTCGGCCTGATGCTGAGCCGCCCATGCCAGCACCCGACGGCGCCGCGCGGCGGGGAGCGAGCCCCGGATCACATCAAGGTCGCTGATCGCCACCAGCATTTCGTTACCGCCCAAGATAGCATGGAAATGCGCCGGGGTGTGATCATTGTAGAACATTTGGATTTTCACCCCGTCCACGATGGCGATCGTCGGCATAGGACACCTCCCTCACCCCCGCTTCCCCTCCTCCACAAACGGATTACGCGTCCCCCTCAACTGCAACCGTATCGGCGTCCCCGGCAAATCGAACGTCTCCCGCAAACTATTCACCAAATATCGTGAATAATCCTCCGGTATCCGTTCCGCCCGCGTCCCAAACGCCAGAAACGTCGGCGGCCGAGCCTTCGCCTGCGTCACATACCTTAACTTCAACCGCCGCCCATCCACCAACGGCGGAGGGTGCCGCTCCAGCGCATGCTCGAACCACCGGTTCAGTTCCCCCGTCGTGACCCGCTTGTTCCAGATCTCGTGCGCCCGCCGGACAACGGGCAGCAATCCCTCCGCCCCCGCCCCGGTCAGAGCCGACAGCGTCACCACCGGGATGCCCTTCATCTGCGTCAGCGACGTCTCCAGCCGGTCCGAGATCGCCTTCCGCGTCGCGTTCCGATCCACCACCGCGTCCCACTTATTCAGCACTAGCACGCAAGCCCGTCCTTCCCGCTCGATCAACTGGGCGAGTCGCAGGTCCTGATCGTTCAGCCCCTCGGTCGCATCGACCACCAGAATAACGACCTCGGCCATTTTCAGCGCCCCGATCGCCGCACCCGCCGACATCTTCTCCAGCTCCGCCTCGATCCGAGCCGGCCTGCGCAACCCCGCGGTATCGACGATCTCGATCCGCCGCCCCCCCTCGTCCGTCAGCACCGAGGCGATCGCGTCGCGCGTAAGCCCAGGCTCGGGACCGACCAGCATCCGGTCCTCGCCGAGCAGCCGATTCAGCAACGTCGACTTCCCCGCGTTGGGCCGCCCGACAATGGCCAGCTTCAACGGCCGATCTTCACCCTCCTCCTCCGCCGGAACCTCCAAAGGCAGCGCGGCGGCGATTTCGCTCATCAGGTCCGCGATCCCATCGCCATGCTCGGCCGAGACACCGACCGGATCGCCCAACCCAAGCTCATACGCATCGAGCACCGCCGACGTCGCCATCCGCCCCTCGACCTTATTCGCCACCAGCATCACCGGCTTGCTCTGCCGCCGCAGCCACTGGGCGAAATGCCGGTCCACCGGAGTCAGCCCCGCGCGGGCATCGATCACGAACAGCACCAGATCCGCATCCCGCACCGACAAGGCCGCACCCGCCCGCATCCGGCCCGCCAGCGTCTCCGGCGCGGCTTCCTCCAACCCAGCCGTATCGACCAGCCGCACCAGCCGGCCACGCAGCATCGCCTCGGCTTCCTTACTGTCGCGGGTGACCCCGGGCGTATCCGCCACAAGCGCCGCCCGCCGACCCGCGAGCCGGTTGAACAGCGTCGATTTGCCGACATTCGGCCGGCCCGCGATCACGACGACGGGGGGCACCGTTTACCTCCAGGCGGTCAGCCGTCCGTCCTGGGTCACCACCAACATCGTTTCATCGGCGACGACAGGCGCGAACGGCGAGGGCACATCGGACAGAGTCTGAGTATTCAACGTCTCGCCGGTCACCGGATTGAGCGAAAGCGCCTGACCGGTGCCGCCAACCACGATCAGCCGGCCGCCTGCCAGCACCGGGCCGTACCAGGTCAGCGGGTCCTTCTTCTTATCCGGGTTCTCCCACCGCGGCAGCGACACGACCCAGGCGATACGGGCATCCTCGGCGTTGATCACACCGGCCTCCTGATCCGTTGAAACCAGGAATATCCAGTCGCCGGCGATCCAGAGCGTATTGGCGCTGGCCACCCGGCGCTCCCACGCGCGCCGTCCGGTCAACAGGTCGGCGGCGATGGTCACGCCGCCCAGGCTGGTGACATAGATCAGGCCATTGCTGATGACCGGATCGCCGCGGATCGCCAGAAAGTCGACGATCGTCGGCCTGCCCTCAACGATGCCCAGAGCGTCGGTCCAGATGATGGCACCGGTCTCGGCGCGCAGGGCGGCGATTTCTCCCGATCCAAATCCCGCCACCACGATGCCCTGGGACACCGCCGGCGCCCCGCTGCCCAGTTCGGTCGTGGAGGTTGGGGTGGCCTGATAGGACCACAGGGTATGGCCGTCGTCGGGAGACAGCGCCAACAATTTGCTGTCGAGCGTCGTCAGAAAGATCTTCCCGTCGGCGAAGGTGGGCGCGGACCGTGCGGAAACGCCGATATTGTGCCGCCACCGTATCGCTCCCTTGGCCGCGTCCAGCGCCAGCAGCTCCGCCATGCCGTTCACCGCGTAGAGCGTGCCGCCGTCCCAGCACAGTCCCCCGCCGACATTCGAGCTCTCCAGGTCCTCGTTGACGATCGGGGTGCGCCACAGTCTGGTGCCCGAGCTCAGGTTAAACGCCGTGATCATGGCGTTCGAGTCCATCGCGAAGACGACGCCGCCGGCCACCACAGGCTGAGCCAGGATCTTGCGCCGGTACCCTCCGCCCTCGCCGAGATCCGCGGACCAGGCCTGTTTCAGCGTTTCGCCGGCGCTCAGTTGCCCCATCAGGTGCGTTGGGCCACCGCTGGCCTGGGGCCACGCCGTGTCGCGGACCGGCGGAGGCAGCGACACCTTGGCCGCGCTCTCATCGGGGCTGAATCCGCGCCGCAATGCGCCGATGGGTTCTCGCTTGCCGGGCAGTGGGTCCTTCCTGGGATTTAACCAGCCGTCGATCATGTCGCACCCGGCCAAAGCCAGCGGTGCAAGCAGAGTGGCACGGCGCGACAGGGCTGCCGTCCCGGTTTTCACGCCAGTCACTAGCCTCATCCGCCCGCCCGCTCGAGCAACGCGCTCGCTCTGGCTCGCACCCCGTTGGGCGCCGTGGGATCGACCGAGAGCACCTGCAACTGCGTCTTCGCCGCGTCGGTCCGGCCTTGCCGCAGGTCGAGCAGCGCGAGTTGTTCCCGCGCCAGCGCTCGCCATGGGTTGCCCGGCGCCGCCAACGGCTTCAGCCGGCTCTCGAGCAGACCGGGGTCGCCCTTGTCGGCGTGGTAAAAGCACCAGTTCAGGTTGGCCAGGTCGCGCAGCAGCGAGTCGGCCGAGGTGTCCGCCGCGACCTGATTCCACAATGTCGACGCGCCGTCGAGATCGCCGGATTCGGCTCGCAACGCTGCCTCCCGAAGCCGAGCCAGAACGCGATACCCATCGGGGGCGTCAGCGGTCGCCGCCTGGAACGCCGCGGACGCGGCCTGGCGGTTTGGCCCGGCGACACCCGCCACCTGAGTCATCGAGGCGGCCGTGAGATAGCGAGTCGCGGCCGCGAGGTCCTGCCTTTCCTCGTACCAGCCCCAGGCCTTCCAGCCGGCGACCGAGCCAACCACGAGAAGGCACGCCGCGATCAGCAGGATCCCGTATTTCTTAACGAACTCCCGCATCCGCTCTTCGCGGAGTTCTTCTTCGACCTCGTCGAAAATATCGACCACTTGGTTCTCTTGTCAGTTAGGGCGGCGGACCATAGCGGCGCCGTGAGGCGGGGGCAAACCGGACGGAAACGCGTGTAAGCGTTCATTAGAAATGTCCCCTTTCTCGCCAATAGGAATGTCCCCCCTGTGCGGTGTGCACTGGGAGGGGACAGCGTTTGGCCGAGACGTTATCGATGAGCCTGACGGAGCGGGCCTGGGTGGTCCGGCAGGTTGCCTCTGGGCAGTTCAGCCAGGGCGTGGCGGCGGAACGTCCTGGGATCGGGCTTCGCCAGATGAAGCGCGTGATGCGTCAGTGGTGCGCCTCCGGTGACGCCGGGTTGGTGTCGCGCCAGCGCGGTCGCCGTTCGAACCGGAGCCTGACCTCGGTGCAATGAAATCGACCGGGAACAGGGGCGCCGACAGTCAACCAATATCAGACCTCGTCCTTTTCGCGCCGCACCAGACTATGCCACGACGTGTTTTCGTTCCCCATCGCATCGGATGCACGAAGCGCGAAATCGCGCAGCGCCCGCCAGGCCTGGTCCGGCGATTGGGTCATATCGAATGTCACTAAACTATCGTGTATCTGCGCGAGTTCGACCTCTATCTCGCGGCTCAACTCGATGCGATGAACAATGCCGAGCCGCGTGACCACGCCGTGGAGCGCGGCGGCGAACGCTGGGCCGGCCGCGGTAAGAACCAACAACTGCTCCCAATCGGAAAAGAAATGAGCTGACGCGCCGAAGATCGCGAGGCCATAGAAAATCGTGGTGCCCCAATGCAGGTTGCGTTCGGCTCGGTCCAGCCGCAGGTGATTGTCCGTATGATAGTTTCGCTGGCTCTTGACGATCAGATCCAGCCACGCGAGGGCCATGGCGACCGAGTAGTCAGGCGGCAATCGCGGCAGACCCTGGTCTCGGACGGAGCGCTTCACCAGATTCAAGGCGCTAACGGTGAACGAAAAAGCCCCGGGCGGCGCTTTATCGCCGCCACGCAAAGCCCAGGGCACGACCAACAGAGGCAGGCACAGGCGAGCAATCCGCAATTGCTCGGCGGCAAGCCGGCACGATGTCCAATGTTCCAGTAATTGCACCCTCCGAACCCAGAGGATAACCACGCCGACGACCAGCAAAGTGATCACTTCCGTGGCAGGCCAGCCGTGGGTTTTGGGACTGTGATACGGCCAAAAGTGCAGCGCGCCGGCCACCGCGAAGAGGACGGCCCAGGCAGAGGCGAAGTGGACGAACCAGATCAGGTCGCGGTGAAGAAAGCTGCCATGCAGCGCGGTGTGGTCCATCGCGTTGAACCGTTTCACGATCAGGGCCGAGCCGTCCGCGGCCGCCCGGTCGGGCACTCGTTTTCTCCAATCGCCCGTGACGTCTTCCGGCGCGAAATACGGGCCGTGATCCTTGGCCCAGGACGGGAGGAACGAAAGTTTGAGCCGGCCGCAGCTGTATTTGAATCCGTGCCGGGCTTTCCCGCGCCAATTGAACGCGAACGCCTCCTGAAAGAACTGCTCAAGTCTGCCAAAGACGTGGCAGAAACAATAACGCCAATGCGGCATCTCGGTGTTAAGCCTGCCCGCGATATCGGGGCTGACCACCGAGAGGGCGGGAAGTTCCTCGCCCGGCGCGACCAGCGGCTTCCTTTGTCTGTCGGCCATGCCGAGCAACCCTATGTCCTTTGGCGATCGCGGATCAGTCATCACGACGTCGGACAACACCAGGGCGAATTCATCAACTTCCTGTGGCCTACTGCCCGGCGGCATCCGAACCACATTCACGGCGGGGTCGAGCACCAGATCGCCTGGCGGCTCAATGCCTGGGTTGACGAGTACCTCGACTGCCAGGCCCGCCCATGACAGGGAGGCCGCCAGTTCAAAGTCAGCCGGAAAAAGCACACGAACCAACACTCGGGCAGCGCCGCGAGTGCTTCGGACAGTGGTCCACACCTGCTCCGGGTCCGGGATGGTACCAAGTAACTCGGGCGCTACCAGAACGACGATCGTATCGGCGCGTGGGTCCGCGATCGTTGCCGGTGTTCCGTGTTCTGGCGGCGGGTGCGCCCGGCGCGAGATCCCGCCAGGCTCATCGCCCGCGACGTTCCGGGTCTCAACCGCGCCAGTGTCTCGAGGGGCGATGGCGAAATCATGCGCGAGTAGCGTGCTCATGGAACTCATGCTTTTCGGACGATGGCAGCATCGCACCGGCATGAGGTCACGCGCAAGTGGATCGATGGACCTTGCCAGGTCAGGTTTCAGCGCCGGCGGGCCGTGCACCGCCGGCGAAGTCCCACGCTACAAAATGAACCGGCTCAGATCCCCCTTCTGCGCCAACGGTGCGACTTTTTCGTTCACGTACGCCGCATCCACCGAGATCGTTTCGCCCGCGCGATCGGTCGCGGTAAACGAAATATCCTCCAGCAACCGTTCAAGCACCGTATGCAACCGCCGTGCGCCGATATTCTCGATCCGCTCGTTGATATCCGCCGCCAGGTCCGACAGAGCATCCACCGCATCGTCGGTGAAACTTAACGTAACGTTCTCGGTACCCAACAACGCTGCGTACTGTTTCAATAACGAGTGCTCCGGCTCCACCAAAATCCGCCGCATGTCGTCCCGCGACAGCGCCGACAGCTCGACCCGGATCGGCAGCCGTCCCTGCAACTCCGGCAGCAAATCCGACGGCTTCGCCTGATGGAACGCACCCGAGGCGATGAACAGCACATGATCCGTCTTCACCAACCCGTATTTGGTGTTGACGGTCGTGCCCTCGATCAACGGCAGCAGATCGCGCTGCACGCCTTCCCGGGACACATCGCCGCCGCGGAACCCGCCTTCCATGGTGCGAGCGCAGATCTTGTCGATCTCATCGATGAACACGATCCCGTTGTTCTCGGCGTGCGAGACCGCGTCCTTCGTCAGTTGCTCGTTGTCCAGCAGCTGATCGGCTTCCTCGGCTTCCAGGATTTTCCGCGCCGCCTCGACCGTCATGCGGCGTTTCTGCTTCGGGCGATTGCCCATGATGCCCTTCATCATCTCGCTCAGGTTGATCACCTGACCCGGCGGCATCCCCGGCATGTCGAACTGCCCGATCGGAGAACTGCCCGCATCGGCGACTTCGATTTCGATTTCGTTATGTTCGAACTCGCCGTCGCGCAGACGCCGCCGCCATTTCGATTTGGAGTCGGCCGTGGCGTGCTCGCCGACCATCGCTTCCACCAGCCGCTCCTCGGCATTGGACTCGGCCTTGGCACGCACGTCGCGCCGCGAGGTCTCGCGCAGCATGTTCAAGGACGCGTCGACCAGGTCGCGCACGATGCTTTCGACATCGCGGCCGACATAGCCGACCTCGGTGAATTTCGTCGCTTCCACCTTCAGGAACGGGGCTTGCGCCAGCTTCGCCAGCCGTCGCGCGATCTCGGTTTTGCCGCAGCCGGTGGGGCCGATCATGAGGATGTTTTTCGGCACCACCTCCTCGCGCATTTCCTCGGGCAAATGCTGCCGCCGCCAGCGGTTGCGCAGAGCGATCGCCACCGCGCGCTTGGCGTCATGCTGCCCGACGATGAAACGATCGAGTTCCGAGACGATCTCCCGGGGGGAATACGTTGGTACCTCCATCAGATCGACTCCACGATGACGTTGCCGTTGGTATACACGCAAATGTCGGCGGCGATCTTCATGGCCCGCCGGGCGATCTCCTCGGCGCTCAGGCCGTCGACCGCCATCAGGGCGCGGGCCGCCGACAAGGCGTAATTGCCGCCGGAACCGATGCCGATGACACCGTCGTCCGGTTCCAGCACGTCGCCGGTGCCGGTGAGGGTGAAGCTGCGGTCCTTGTCGGCCACCGCCATCATCGCCTCCAGCCGGCGGAGATAGCGGTCGGTGCGCCAGTCTTTCGCCAGTTCCACGCAGGCGCGTTCAAGCTGGCTGGGGAAGCGTTCGAGCTTTGACTCGAGCCGTTCCAGCAAGGTGAAGGCGTCGGCCGTGGCGCCGGCGAAACCAGCGATGACGGTGCCTCCGTTGCCGATGCGCCGGACCTTGCGCGCGTTGCCCTTGACGATGGTCTGGCCCATGGAGACCTGTCCGTCCCCGGCCATCGTGACGTGTCCATCCCGCCTGACGCACAGGATGGTGGTGCCGTGCCACCCGGTCGGGTCGGCGGCGGCGGATGATATGTTCTGCATGACGGCCACAGATGGATGCTGGGCGGGCGGAAGACAACCCCAGCCGTTCGGCCAGATGCGGGGGGTCAGCCGGGGCCTTGCTGTGGGTCGGGCGGGTCGTCGAAGCCGTAGCGCAGCAAGTCTTCGAAGGTGCGCGGCCGGACCGTCGTCGCGATCAGTCCCAGGATATCGGTGACGTGCTGGTAAAACCGCATCATCGCATAGAGTTCCTGAAGGCCTTCGGTCCCAAGGATGGATATTCCGTGCTGCTTGTTCAGGGCATCGATGCGATCGAACTCCTCCTTCCACCACGCGGCGAGTTCCACCCGGTCGCGCAAGCGGGAGATACGGGCGTCCGGCAGGCAATAGACCCGGATGCGCCGGATGAAGTCGGCGTCGTCGCCGCGGCTGTGCTGCCAGATTTCCAGCAGCTCCGTCATGCACCAGGCGGACCGCAGATATTTGTCGCTAAGCACCACGAAGATGCGATGCGCCAGGCCCATCCGCCGCATGAACATCTTGATCGAGTCGCCATTCCGGAGCGTGCTCTTGTCGCGCAGAACTATGATGCCTTTCGCTTCGGCGCGGGCGCAGAGTTGATCGACCTCGGCTTCGCGTTTCTGGCCGCCGGGCTCGTCGTCATCCCAGGCGTAGGAGACGAAATACTCGGTCGCCACTGTCGCGACGAGCCCGAAATGGCCGGGCGGCTTGTCGGCGCCGCCGGGCTCGATCGTTTCGACATTGCCCGTTTCGAAATCGCGGGTGCGAGGTGCCGCGGTTGGACCAATCCGCGTTGCGCGCAGTCCATCGCTGTTGTTCCGGCGCTCGATCCATTCCGCGAGTTGATCGCGCAGCACCGAAGCCTGGCCGCCTTGCGTCTGTATGTGGATGCGCCCGTGCCACGCGTCCGTCATCTGCTGCTCGATCAGCGCGTGGCTGCGAGTGCGCGTTTCATAGACGCAGACCCCGCCGCGCCAGTACAGCGCGTCGACCCCCGCCTCACCGCCGATCCCGCAGATGATGCCTCGCACCAGGCCGGGGTGCAGCATATCATAGTCGAACGCGACGGTTTCAGTTGGCATCTCCGGATTCCATCGTCCGCCGAGTTCCGCCTGCACCCGCGCCTCGTCGCGTTCCGGCAGCAGATCGGGAGCGATATATTCCGTGTCGTCATCGTCTGTGCTCCACGGGTTCTCAGAAAGCGGGAAACTGATGCCGCAAGATCGCATCATCCCCAGGAACAGACGCTGTTCTTTGACGCTGTGCTCGCCCCAGACCAGCAGTTCCAGCAACGTGCGAGTGAAACGACCGCGCAACCGCTTCAATTCGCGATAGCACTTCTCCCGGTTGAACACCGCGTAGATCGCGTCCAACGCCCAACCCTGATCCAGCACGATTCTGTCCCGGAATAGTCCTGGGCGATGAAACACAACGCCTGCGTTATGCAGGTACTTCAATAGTTCCTCGGGTGAGGAGACATTGCCGGCCTCGTCGCACAATCGCCGGAAGTGAAGCAGCGTGATCGTGCGGTACTGCCGCTGTTCCGGTGGCACCTCCGCGTCGGCGTCGCGCAGCGCCTGTATCGCGCGCTGCACCACCAACCGGCCGGTTCCGATCAACGCGATACCCTGACGTTCCCGTAACGCGGCGACCGCCTCACACAGCCGCCGGTCGAGCTCGTCGCGCCCGCGGTCGTTCAACGCGCTGTAATGCAGGCTGACACAGTGACTGAGCGACATCACCGCGTCGTCGGGGACGGGCGCCGACAACGCCTCGTCCTGAGGCCGGTCGCAGCGGGTCTGCACGATCAGGACCGGACTGTCCGCGACGCCGAGGTGGCGGACATAGGCAAGCCAGTACGGCAGAGGCTGGTTACGGAAGACGATGCCCTGGTCTGTGTGTTCCCGCGCGTCCTCGGTCTCGCGCGCCCAGACCAGCAGGAACACAGCGCTGGTGCGCAGGAACAGCGCGTGCGTGCCGTGATACAGGTCCTGACCGCCGAAGTCCCAGATGTTCAGCCGGGTCAGCGCAGCTTCGCCGGTGTCCAGCATGGCGGAGGTAACCAGGACACCGTGGGTGGATTTCTCGGTGTCGTCATAGGGTTCGTGGCGCAGCCTCCGGCAAATCTG
>JBEKGV010000048.1:0-19980 GCA_050012615.1 Acetobacteraceae bacterium
TGGTCCAGCGGCGTCGGCTCCCGGTTCACGATGACCAGCGAGGCGCCGTTGCGTTTGGCGAGCTCGGGGAAGCCGGCGGCGGGATAAACGACCAAAGACGAGCCTAGGACGATGAACACGTCGGCGAGCAGGGTCTCCTGCTCGGCACGGCGCATTTCGTTGACCGGCATGGATTGGCCAAAGGAGATGGTCGCTGTCTTGACCCATCCGCCACAGGCGCAGTGCGGGACGATGTTGTCGCGCTCGAAATCCACGCGCAGATCTGCGATCTCGTAGCGCTGCAGGCAGTCCAGGCAATGCGCGTAGGTCGTGTTGCCGTGCAGCTCGATGACCTTGGTGTCGGGGATGCCCGAGTCCTGGTGCAGGCCGTCAATGTTCTGGGTGATGATCGAGGTCGCTTTGCCGCTGCGAACCAGTTCGGCGCAGGCTCGATGACCGCGATTGGGGGCGGCCTGGCGGAACGTGTCCTCCATGGCGAACCGGCGGCGCCAGGTCTCCCGGCGCGCCTCGTCCGAGCGCATGAAATCGCGAAAGTCGATCGGCGCCATTTTGGTCCAGATGCCGCCTGGGCTGCGGAAATCGGGGATGCCGGATTCGGTGCTGATGCCGGCGCCGGTGAACAACACGACCCGCTCGGCGGTGTCGATGAGACGGGAGAGTTCTTCCAGGTCGTCGTTCATGGGGTTTTCCCGTGTCGGGGTCGGTTGGGATAATGGGCGGCGGGAACGGATGGGCGGTTTTCGGGTCGGGGACGGTCGGGAACCACGCTGGCTCGTGGGAGACAAATCCATCGGAATGGACTGCGCCGCAATTGTCGCCCCGCGCGCGACCGGCCTCAAGTCCGCTGTGGCGAATTTTGCCAGCGGCTAACGGGCAGAGCACCTGCGCCATGTAACGCATGTCACCGGCTGACGGGGCGGATTGGCATTCCCTCTGGCTTTCCAGGCGGGGCTTCCTTTATGATTTAAGGCAGCACCAGTGTCATACTATTTCGCGAAAATTTACCTACCGCCGTATCCAACCTTATCTCAATCCCGAGAAAGACCTGATCCCGTGAAAATAACGCTGACCACTGACCAGGAGACTTTCATCCGCCAGGCCATAAAGACCGGCCGCCTTGATCGTGTCGAGGATGTGGTGACCGAGGCGTTACTCCTGTGGGAGGAACGTGAACGTCAGCGGTCTGAATTTCTACTTAGCCTGGACGACGCGAGAGACTCGATCGCACGTGGCGAAGGCATTCCGATTACACGGGAATCCATGCGCGACCTCGCCGAGGACGTGATGCGGCGCGGCCGCGAGCGCCTTGATGTGGAGCGGCAGACGCAAGCCCGACAGTGCATCAACTTTCCCGACAGGCCCGCGACGATCTTGACGGGATATGGGAATATATTGTCAGAGAAAGTGGCAGCGAAACAATCGCCGACCGGAAAATAATCGCCATCACCGATCGTTTCTATTTGCTGTCCCGGCATCCCAAGATAGGCCGGACACGCGACGATGAACTTGGCCAAGGTACGCGGAGCTTTCCAGTCGACGATTACATCATTGTCTACGACCTCATTGGTGAAGACGTGAGAATTCTCCGTGTGGCGCACGGCCGACGTAACCTCGTTGCGCTGTTTGGGCGGTAGGAACCCTCCGGCCTCGGACAGGTCGATCCAAACGACGACCCGTGCAAGGGGAGGATTGGAAGCAACGCCGACAGGTCGCACGTTGCCCATATTGGTAATTATATTCCGATACCGTCACCACTGACGGCCCACCGCAGATTGACGTCCGAGCCGCGTCGTTGCCTGGGCCGTTCACTGACGTGTCAGGCCATAGCGACCGGCACATAAACCCTGCCATCGAACAACCGCCGCGCCGTGCGATAAAACGCCCCGCTGTGCGCTGTCCAAACACCATCGCGATTCTGGCTGACCTCGGCATCGACGACCAAAATCCCCGACGGCATCCCGATCCGCACCGACGCTCCCGCGTTCGGGCCGAGCACCTGATTGACCAGCGTGCCCCGGATCCGAGCCGCGACCCCCGTGCACAAAGAAGCTGTCAACGGCAACGCCCGATGCGGCTGGCCGTTCGACAGGAACCTCGCCGTCACGTCCACCTGATCCGCCACGATCGGCTCGCCCGACAAGGTCGGCGCATCCATCGGCGGCGCAACGAAGCCGATGACCGGAACACTGGCGATCGTCCGCGCCTCATCGTCGTCGCGCGCGATCCCCATGGCGACCGAGGCAGTGCGCCGAATGCGTTGCAGCTTATCCAGCAGTGCCGGATCCTGGTCGAGCGCCTCCGGCAACTCCCTGCCCGTCAGGCCCAAATCCCGAGCCAACACGAACACACAGGCATTGGCGGCATCGATCAAAGATGCCGCGATGAGCCCAACGCCCGGCACCATCAGCGCATCGACAGGATTGCCGGTCGGCAGCAATTTACCGGTTGTCGCGCCTCCCGGTGCCAGGAAGTCAAGACGAACCGGAGCACCTGTCCCGGCCACGCCAGGGATCGCCAAACTCCCATCGGTCGCCGCCTGCCCGTCAACCAAAGGGAACGTCGAGCGAATTATTTTCCGCGTGTTGGTATTGAAAATCCGCACCACCGCCTGATCGCCGTTCGGCCGGAGCAATCCCTCATCCACCGAAAACGGCCCAACCGCGGAGCTCATGTTGCCGCAATTGCCGCGATAATCCACCACCGCCTCGCGGATTTGCACCTGAGCGAAAGTGAAGTCGATATCGGCATCGTCTCGTTCCGACGGCGCGAGAACACAGACCTTCGACAACGAGGAAATGCCGCCGCCCATGCCGTTCAGTTGCCGCCCGTTCGGATCCGGGCTGCCCATCGCGGCGAGGAAGATCGGGTCCCATTCATCGCGCGGCGGCAGATTCTTGGCGTGGAACATGATGGCACGGCTGGTGCCGCCTCGCATGAACACGGCGGGGAATGCTTGCAGCGGCATCGGACGCCTCCTGTGTCAGAACCCGAACATGACCCGTTTCGTGTTCGCACTCCGGAGGTTGAGATACCGGGCCAGAGCGAGCAACGGGAAATACAGCCGATAGCCATGATAGCGCAGGTAGAAAACGCGGGGAAATCCGACCGCGTTATAAGGCAGTTCGTTCCACTCGCCGTCCGGCCGGCGGGTTGCCATCAGATACGCGATGCCTCGCGCGACCGCCGGATGTTCCGTCTCGCCCGCCGCCATCAGGCCGAGGACAGCCCAGGATGTGTGGCTGGGAGTAGATTCGTGGTAGCGGCCGGGCGGGGCGGAACGGTAAGTTTCTTCGTCCTCGCCCCAGCCACCGTCGTCGCGCTGCACCGACAAAAGCCAGTCGACGGCTCGGCGGATCATGGGGTCATCGTGCGGGAGCCCGATCGCGTTCAACGCACACAGCACCGACCATGTGCCGTAAATGTAGTTGGTGCCCCAGCGGCCAAACCAACTGCCGTCGGTCTCTTGCTCCCGGCGCAGGAACGCCAGCGCGCGCGCCATCACCGGATGGTCCGCTGCCATACCGATCTGCGCCAGAAACGAGACGCAGCGTGCCGTCACGTCGCTGGTCGGTGGATCCAGCAGCGCACCGTGATCCGCGAACGGAATGTGATTGAGGTGGAGATGGATGTTCTCCGGCTCGAACGCGCCCCAGCCGCCGTCGAAACGACCGCCGCCTATCGACTGCATTCCGATGATCCATTCGCGCGCGCGAGAAATCGATTCCTGGTATTCCGGGTCACCGTTCCGAGCTAGCAACATGCCGACGACGGCGGTATCGTCCACATCCGGATAATGCGGGTTCTCATATTGAAACGCCCACCCCCCTGGGCGTAAGCCGGGACGACGCACATCCCAATCGCCGGAGACATCGGTGATCTGTTTGCTCAGAAGCCAGCGGCAGGCATCGTCAACTGGAATCCCAGCCTCCAGCATCGCGTGTCCTGCCAAACCGGTATCCCAAACAGGTGACAGACACGGCTGGCAATATGCTCGGTCGTCGAATTCGACGAGCAGCTTCCGCACCGCTCGCCAGGCGATGACCGCGCTCGGATCGTCACGCGGAAAACCTAAAGTGTCGAACATCATGACGCTGTTCGCGATGGCCGGGTAGATGCCGCCTAATCCATCGTCGCCATTGAGCCGTTCGGTTACGAAGTCGATGGCTTTTCGGGTCGCGCGTTCGCGGATGGTTCGGGGAAAAAGCGGTTGAACCGCACGTAGGACGGTATCGAGGTGTTTGAAAAATCGGCCCCAGTGGGAGCGGTACGGTCCCCTGACCCAGTCGCGGACCTCGTCGGGCGGGGTGCGGAATAATTCACGGATGTGAATCCCGAGGGGATTTCTCGCAACCGGCCGATCCGCCATCAGTACCATCAACGGCACCAGGACGGTTCGCGACCAATACGAGATCTTCGAAAGATGGAATGGAAACCATCGCGGCAGCAGCATGATTTCCAACGGCATCACCGGAACCGCGTGCCATGGCACCTGCTCGAACAGTGCGAGTTGCGCTCGAGTGAACACGTTCGTCCGTTCCGCGCCGCCCGCTTCCAGGATCGCTTCGCGTGCGCGGCGCATGTGTGGCGCGTCAGGATCGTCCCCGATCGCCTTCAGAGCGAAATACGCCTTGACGCTCGCTGAAATCTCGAACGCCCCGTCATGAAACAACGGCCAACCGCCATGGGCGCCTTGAATGCCACGCAGATAAACGCCGATTTTCGCCTGCAACGGCGCATCGATCCGATCAAGGAAATGCTCCAGCAAGACATATTCGGCGGGGATCGTCGCATCGGCCTCCAACTCGAACACCCAGTGGCCGTCGTCATGCCGCAGCCGCGTCAATGCGTCCGCGGCGGCGGCGATCGCCTCGCCCAAAGCGCGTGCTTCGGGATCGATCCTCGAAACCTTCGCGCGACTTTGGTTCAGGAGCGAGTCAGGCGTCATGAGCGGCCAACTTCTTCTCTCGCGTTTTGCTGGCGATCGTTGGAGGATTAACGAGCAATCGCACCGCGGTCTGGCCGGAGCGAACCGCACCTTCAATGGTTCCAGGCAGCCGCGTATCTGTCCAGTCACCGGCCAGGGTCAGGTTCTCGATCTCGGTCAGCGCGCCTGGACGCCTCCGCTCCTGGGCGGCATTGGCGACGATCGTCGCACGCCGCTCCTTGATGACCCGGAACGGCGGGATCTCAGGCAGCTTCGTTTCATCGAGTTCCAGGGCCTTGACGACGTCGCGCCAGATCAGGACGGCGAGGTCGTCAGCCGGGTGGTCGATCCACTCATTCGCCGCGCTGACGGTGACCGAGACGTGGTCAGGCCTGATGAAAATCCACTCGGCGGTGCCGTTTATCAAACCGAGAAAGCCGGCATGGGCGATATCCCCCGCCGGTTCGACTTCCATCTTGAAATGCACGTTAAGGATCGACTCGAAGGCGTCGGGCACCGTCAGGCTCGGCAGCAATTCGCCGGCGACCCAGGGAGGTATGGCGAGCACGACCGCCTCGCCCGCATTCACGGGTACGGTCCCCTCACTGGTCTTGAGCGCGGTGACACGTCCATCGTCGATGACGAGACCGCCGATCCTCCGGCTGAACAGAATATCCGCGCCACGTTTGCGGAGCGTCTCGATGGCCGGCTCGACCAGGGTTTCGGACAAACCTTCTTTCGGCAGCAGCGGCAGGCAGGCCTTGCCACCCTTCAGCAGCGTCTCCCGCAATACCGCCCCAAACAGGCAGGCCAGCGCTTCATGCGGGCGCGTGTTCAGTGCTGCGACGGACAACGGCTCGAGCAAAAACCCGTATAGCGAGTCACGCGGTGTCGCCTCTGTTACAACGGTGTCGTCCCACCGGCGGCCAATCGAACGGATGGTCAGGTAGTCGCGAGGCGTCGTTTTCGGGACACGACGGTTGGGGAAGAGCAACCACCAAGGGATCCGTCCAGCACTGGGCCGCAAGGTCCAACGCCGGCCCGTCCCGAGGTCCATGAACGGAAACACAGGCTTGCCCGGTCCGGTGATCCGGTCCCGGGCCCCGATCTCGTCGATATAGGCGAGCGCGGCCTCGTTGCCCGACAGCAGCAAGTGGTTGCCGTTGTCCAGGCGGATGCCGAGTTCGGTATCGAAGTAAGAGCGGCACCGTCCGCCCCCGGCGCCAGTGGCCTCGTAAAGTGTGACTTGGCGGCCCGCGCGGGTGGCCGCGATGGCCGCCGAAAGACCCGCCAGCCCGGCACCGATGACATGGATTTTGCTCATGCTGGCCGATGTTTGCCTGAAGACCGGTCATGTTCGCAATTGGCCGCGCGGCGGTTTGCAGGGCAGCACTTTGCCAAACCTCCAATATCGCCGGAGGCCTCGGGCCATCCACCGTCAGGTGCTGCTGCCACACGAGGGGGTGACGCCCTAGGCGGCCGAGGCTTGAAGCTACTGGTTGAATAGTCGCACATGACCAATGTCCCACGCGGGTCTCTGATATGCTGAGTTGCGTGCGGAAGTCCGTGGCGGGCGTACCCAGGTCAATTGACGCAGGGTGGCACCGACCGATTGGCGGTTGCAGTTAACGGTTTTGTAATCAATTCAGTGCATTCTGGCGCGAACCCACCCTATCGTCGGAAGTTGGAGATGTGTGCATCGTTACCGTCTGGCGGTCTCGAACTGCCCCGCCACCACAATGTCGTGATCCGAGACCCACTCAGGCCGGCTCTGGTTTCATGACCGCTAGTTGGCGTAGCGTGTCGCTGTTAATGCCTAACCAGCCGCGCCAGCCGCAATTCGGGTGGCAGGTATTGCAAACGGTTTGCAATCATGATTTAGAAAAGGGTGACTTCCGACACTGCTCCCCAAGAAAGTGGTCCCCTCGCCAATGGAAACCTTTGTCTTCATGCCAGATGGCGAAATGACAGGTGTTCCAGTAGATCCAGTCGAGAATGAACTTTTCGAAGGAAGGGATGGCCGACCGTATGAGGCATCGCTGACCGTTACAAAGTATGTGCTTCATGGCATCGAAGCGGCGGAGCAAGTTGCCCAATCTCTGCCCAGGCCAGACGACCTTGTACCTGAGGCGCCCAAACTAGAGTTCACGCCAGAGGAGATTGAGATTCACGTCTCTAATCAGGTACGGCGAATGCTTCGCACCATCGCGTCGATTGAACGGGAGCGACGTAAGAAAGAGCGAGCGCTGACGAACGGAGATTCGTGGACAATTGATGTTCAGTACTACATCATTGAGCGCTTCCCCTTGCGACCCGATGAAACGGGCGATTTTCTAAATGCCCTGAGGCGTGATATTTTGACAGCTGTCGAACACGGCCGCCCTCTTGCGGGCGATTGGTGGAGGGTTGTCTCACGCGGCACTTTAGGGCTTTGGCTCCAAATCGATGAAAAGCGGGTCGCGCCGGATGCGAGTGCGATCTCGGAAAGCAACCCGTTAAGGGTAACGCGCGGTTAAACCACCCGAGTACCCGTAATGCAATTTAAGTTTCTCCATCTCTCTGATTTGCATCTGGCACTTGAGCCCAACCGAAATGCCCTTCATATTGGTTCGCCTCAGAATGATATTTTGCGGCGCCTGTTTCGTTTGCGGCTAAATCGCCTCTTTGGGACCTATAGTCCTGATTTGGCCCGAGCAACTGCGGAATTTGTGCTTGAGAATCAGGCGTCCTTGGACGGCCTTCTGATAACTGGTGATGTTGCCACCACGGGCCTCGAAGAAGATCTGAATGTCGCCAAGACGTTTGTAGCAGGCCCAGTAATTCGTGGCGTGAGTGCTATGCAAGGACGACCGACCTTGGCGGCTACGAGCTTGCCGATATTCCTAATACCCGGGAACCACGATCGATACGCAACAGAGCTGGGCGCTCCTGGAGGGTTCGGATTCGATAACGTATTTACTGAATATTGGGGAGGAAATTCTCGACTCAATCATATTTTGTTTGAGCGGGGCGAGGGCCAGCTTGCTGTTATCGGTGCAGATTTTTCGCTACGTAGCCGCAAAGAAGCATCACCTCCCGGTTCACTTGGGTATCTGGGGCAGGGTAAGGTGGATAGGGAAACTCTTGAACGTCTTGTCCAACGCACTATTTCTCTCCAGAGAGATTACTCCGGCATAGGGATACTATGGGCTGTGCATTTCCCGCCCAACGCTCCAGGAATTCCAAATAGTCTGCGTTTGTTACGATCAGTTGATTTGATAGATGCGGCGAAAAGCTTAGCTGTCACGCACATAATCTCAGGACATATCCATACCGATCTTACCTATTCCGTAAGGGAGCGAGGCATACCGATTACGATCCACTGCGCACATACAGCGTGTTCAGTAAGCCCCGGCGACGGAAATGGCTTCCAAATTCTCGACGTTGAAACGCGTGATTCAGGGCGGGTGTCGATTTCGGAAAGACGTTATGTTTGGGACAACTTTTCGTCAGAATTTCGTGAGAATTAGGATGTTACTATCATTATACGAGCCGCCCACGTCGACCGCCCGACGACAAACATTGATCGGCAGGCCATGAGTCGCGCGACGATCCGCCATAATTACCGTCGCGAACCGTTTCAGCCCAAAAGCACCCGCAGCGCGGTCAATCCCTCGGCCAGGAGCCGCGTGAGATCCGGCAACACCAGAGCCACGCAGCCCTCGGTTGGTGCGTAATCCGGCCGCGCGACGTGCAAAAATATCGCCGAACCGCGCCCCTTGACCACCGGTGCGTCATTCCAGCCAAGCACCGCGATCACGTCGTAGATCTCGTCGCGGCGCCACAATTCCTCATGGCGCGCCTCGTGCGGCAGGTGGACGAACCGGTTGTAATCCCGGTCGGTGGGATCGTCGCACCAGCCGTCGGAGGGCGCGATAGGCTCGATCGGCATGGCGCAACGTGGCGGCGCCACCCGGTCGGCGCGGTAAAAGATCCGCCGCAACGGCAGAAGACCGGCAGGCGTCGTGCCGTCGCCCTCCTCCTTGTCGGTCCGCACGCCGCCTTTGCCGAGGGCGCAATGCAGGATCCTGTCACGCCATATCAAGCTTCCGCGAGGGTGAACGATCGCTTCCATGCATCAGTCGAGGATGTGGCCGAAGCGAACGGCCTTGGTCGCCAGATAAGCGTCATTCACCTCGTTCGGCGCGAAGGCATGCGGTTCGCGGCCGGCGACCTCGACCCCGCATGCCGTCAGACCGGCGATCTTGTCCGGGTTATTGGTCAGCAGCCGAACCTTCGTGACACCCAGGGCGAGCAGCATATTGGCGCCGACCAGGAAGTTCCGCTCGTCGGCGCCCCAGCCCAGAACGCGGTTGGCATCCATCGTATCGAGGCCACGATCCTGCAGCGTGTAGGCACGCAACTTGTTGACGAGGCCAATGCCGCGGCCCTCCTGCGCCAGGTACAGCACGATGCCGGCACCGTGCTCGGCGATCCGGTGGATGGCGCCGCGCAGCTGCTCGCCGCAGTCGCAGCGCATGGAGCCCAGGAGATCGCCGGTAAAGCATTCGGAATGAATGCGGACGAGGGGAGCCTCGGAAGCCTCGGGGCGGCCGATGACGATGGCGAGGTGCTCGATGGCGGAGCCTTCGGCTCGAAACGCCACGACTCGCGAATCCGGCGCGTCGGCCAACGGCACCCGGGCCGAGGCGACGATCCTCAGTCCCGCGCCCTCCATCGCCGGGTAGCCGAGGACATCGGTAGCGGACACGCTGATCATGGCGCGATCCGCGAAGCCCGTGGTCGGCACGGGCGAGACGGCGAGAACGGCGGGCAACAGGCGACCCAGCTTGGCAAGGGCGATCGCGGCGGCGGCCCCCGGCGGAGAGGCAACCGTCACCATGCCGGTGGTGACCGGCTGCCGCGCCGTGGGATCGGCAAGTCCACGCAGCCCATCGGGGTTGGCGAGTTCTTCGGGCAGCACCGCGGCGATGACGCCGGTATCGCCCTCGGCAGCCTGCCGCAGCACCGCCGCCCCGCGGACGGAAGCGAACAGGATCACAGGTGGCGTGACGCCAAGGGACACGAATTCCGCGAGGCTCTCGACCCCGGCCGTTTCCGCGGCCAGGAGCAGTAACGGGCTCTCCCCTTCCAACAAGACAGGGACGCCGCGGCGCAGATCGGAGGCCGCCCGATGGACGCGGCGGAGCGTTCTCGTCAGGGTATCGGTAGCCTCAATTGCGGGCGGGGACGCGGTCATGGCCCTTTGATAGTGGGGACTGAACCAATTTGGAACAATCCCGACTAAATTCTGTCACGTTTGAGCTATACGTGCCCGCGTGTGGTGAGGCCGGAATCCGGCCTCACCCCGAACCGCCTGGCTAACCACGGGGGACCTATCCGGAATGCCGCCTGAGCAGACGATCCTCATCGTCGACGGCGATGCCGCGATGCGAGAAACGTTGCGTGAGCAACTGACCCACGACGACGCCTTCGCCGTGGTCGAGGCCGCCAGCGCGAAAGAGGCGGAAGACTGTCTGTTCGCCCTCGAGAGACGGTTCGCCGCGGTGATCATGGAGGCGGTGCTGCCAGACGGCGACGGCCACGCGATATGCGCCCGGCTGCGGGCCAACGGCTTGTCGATGCCGGTTATCCTGATGAACGGATTGGATCGGCCCTGTCCGTCAGAGGACACGACCACCATCGTCAAACCGTTCCGGCTCAGTGAGTTGATGGCCCGCCTACGCACTCAACTCGACGCAAGACCGAAGACCGGTTCCGAAGGCGCGCCGCCGGCGCCGATCAAAATCGGGCCCTATGAATTCAATCCGGACGACAAGGCGCTGCGTCACGGCGCCGCCAATCTCCGCATTCGGCTTACTGAGAAGGAGGCGGCGATTCTCGCGTTCCTGTGCCGTATGGGCCAGCGCGCCGTGCCCCGCCGGGAGTTGTTGACCGAGGTTTGGGGCTACAATCCGGCGGTCACGACGCACACGCTGGAGACGCACATCTACCGGCTGCGTCGCAAGATCGAGGTCGACCCCGCGAAGGCCTGTTTGTTGGTCACAGAGCCCGGAGGCTATCGGCTCGCGATCGGGTAAGCCGCAGGCTGAACCTGGCAACGGCGTGCTGGATCGCATCTGGCTTGGCGGTTATCCTGCCCGCTGGCTCTTCACGGCCTCACAGACAGCGTGTTTTAGCGACGCCTGATCTCCGCTGTCGATGATCCGCCACAAGCCATCGAACTCCATTCCCGCCGTGAACTGCTCGATATGAGCAATGTTTTCAGGAATCTCTTCGAGCCGACGGAGTGGTTTTTCAGAAGGCACGCGCGCTTTCGGTCTCAATGGCGCGCCGCAGCTGGGCCTTGCGTACCGGTTCGGCGACGACATCCACACGGCAGCCCACAATGTCTGTCAGACGATCCCTTAGGACATCGAGCCGACCGAAATAGGCAAAGCCGCCGCGCGATGCTTCCTCTGTCAGGCGCACCACCACATCCACATCCGAACCTTCCCGATCATCGCCTCGAGCCACCGATCCAAACACGGAGACACTGACGACGCCGGCAGCCCTGAGCTCCGATTCGTGTGCGCGAAGCTTTGCGATGACCTCATCGCGTTTCATGTCGGATATCTAGCACGCCCTGACCAGCTGAACCACCTTTTCGACCTGACACCACCAAGCGAAGGTTCATACACCAGCTGAGCGTCCCCGCCGCTAATGGCCTGTACCACCTCCGGCCGACAACACCTGCATCGCCGCCACATAATGCATCCCTAACGCCTGGGCGACTGCCGGATGAGTGACCTGGCAGTGGTGGACGTTCAACCCATCACGCAAATACGGATCGTCCAGCATCGCCTGCCGCCAGCCCTTCTCCGCCAGCGCCATCACGAAGGGCAGCGTCGCGTTGGTCAGCGCATAGGTCGATGTGCGAGGCACCGCGCCCGGCATGTTGGTCACGCAGTAATGCACCACGCCCTCCTCCACATAGGTCGGGGCCGAATGAGAGGTTGGGCGGCTCGTCTCGAAACACCCACCCTGATCGATGGCGATATCGACCAACACCGAGCCAGGCCGCATTTTCCGCACCAATTCGCGTGTTACGAGCTTCGGTGCCGCCGCTCCCGGCACCAGCACCGCGCCGATCACGAGATCGGCCGTCAGCACTGACCGCTCGATCGCCTCGGTGGTGGCGAACAGCGTTGTGGCCCGGGCGCCAAATTGCAGGTCGAGCTCCTTCAGCCGGGGGATCGACCGGTCGATGATCGTCACTGACGCCTCCAACCCGACAGCCATGCGCGCGGCGTTGGTGCCGGACACGCCACCACCGAGCACAACCACCTTGGCTGGCGGCACACCCGGAACACCGCCCAGGAGAATGCCGACGCCACCTTGCTCGCGCTCCAGGCAATGTGCGCCGACCTGGATGGCCATCCGGCCGGCGACCTCGCTCATGGGCGCGAGCAAAGGCAATGTGCCGAAGCGGTCCGTCACGGTCTCGTAAGCGATGCAGGTGGCGCCGGAGCGGATCAACCCGTCGGTCTGAATCTTGTCGGCGGCGAGGTGGAGATAGGTGAACAGCACCTGGCCCGGCCGGAGGCGGGCGACTTCGACCGGCTGCGGCTCCTTCACTTTGACGATCAGTTGAGCGGTTTCAAAAATGGGGCCGGCGGAGGCGGCGATCGATGCGCCTGCCAGACGGTAAGCCTCGTCGTCGTAGCCAATGCCAAGCCCCGCCGCATGCTCGACCAGAACCTGGTGGCCATGCTGAGTGAGTTCTCGAACGCCGGCCGGGGTGAGCCCCACCCGATATTCCTGGATTTTGATTTCCTTCGGCACACCGATCTTCATGACGAGCTCCTGGGCTGCGGCAGAGATATAGGGACGCAGCGAGAAAATCTGCCCGGAACTGGGAAACCGGGGTCGGGCCATGTCTTCTGCAAAACCTTGCCTCACCCCACCAACCGCGTTACCTCCGCCCACCGGTCGCAAAGGGGGACCGGCCGCGATGCGCGTCAAGGATGTGAAGAAGGTTGTTCTCGCCTATTCCGGTGGCCTCGATACGAGCGTCATCCTGCGCTGGTTGCAGACGACGTATCGCTGTGAGGTGGTGACCTTCACCGCCGATCTCGGTCAAGGCGAGGAACTCGGCCCGGCGCGCCAGAAGGCCGAACTTCTCGGCGTCAAAGAGATCTTTGTCGACGATCTCCGGGAAACCTTCGTTCGCGATTTCGTCTTCCCGATGTTTCGCGCCAACGCGTTGTATGAAGGCCAGTATCTGCTCGGCACCTCCATCGCCCGCCCACTGATCGCGCAACGCCAGATCGAGATCGCCGAACTGACGGGTGCCGACGCCGTAGCGCACGGCGCCACGGGCAAGGGGAACGATCAGGTGCGGTTCGAGCTCTCGTATTACTCGCTGAACCCCGCCATCAAGATCATTGCCCCCTGGCGCGAATGGGACCTCACCAGCCGCACGAAACTGCTGGAATTCGCTGAGGCGAACCAAATTCCCATCGCCCGGGACAAGCGCGGCGAAGCGCCGTTCAGCGTAGACGCTAATCTGCTGCATTCGTCCTCCGAGGGTAAAATTCTTGAAGATCCGGCGATCGAGGCCGATGAAATCGTCTATCAGCGCACCATTCGGCCGGAAGACGCGCCGGATCAGGCAACGATCATTTCCGTTGATTTCGAGCACGGCGATCCGACCGCCGTTGACGGCGCGCCGCTCTCGCCCGCCGCGCTGCTGACCAGGCTGAATGAACTTGGCAAGGCCAACGGCATCGGCCGGCTCGATATGGTGGAGAACCGGTTCGTCGGCATGAAATCGCGCGGCGTCTACGAAACGCCCGGCGGGACGATCCTTCTGGCGGCGCATCGAGCCATCGAGAGCATCACATTGGATCGCGAGGCGGCGCACCTCAAGGACAGCCTGATGCCGCGTTACGCCGAGCTGATCTACAACGGCTTCTGGTTCAGCCCGGAGCGGCGGATGCTGCAGGCGTTGATCGACGAAAGCCAACAGAGCGTCGCCGGCAGAGTCCGGCTGAAACTCTACAAAGGCAATGTGACATGCGTCGGCCGTGAGTCGCCCAACAGCCTGTATGACACGCGAGTCGTGACTTTCGAGGAAGACCAGGGCGCCTACGATCAGTTCGACGCCCAGGGATTTATCAAACTAAACGCGTTGCGGCTGCGGCTAGGGGCGATGGTGGGGCGGCGCGGCGGCACGCTGTGACCTGTGGGCCAGGATGACCATCGCGCGTCATTGGATTGCTTGCGTTCTGCTGCTTCTGGTCAGCGCCTGCGAGACCAATCCGATCAACTGCGACCTTGTCGTGGTCACGCGAATACCGCTCGAGGTTCACAATCGGCTTTTGCTGGTGCCCGCCGGAATCGACGGCAAATGGATCACGCTGCTCGTCGACTCCGGGTCCGAACGTACAGTCCTCTCCGAGGAAGTCGTCAACCGTCTCGGCCTTGAACGGGACCAAAAAACCGTCACCCGGTCCTTGGGTGTCGGCGGAACTTACGTCGCCAACGACGCGATTATTCCAGGTCTGGTACTTGGCGGAGTGCGTTTCCCGATTACCCGAATTTCGGTGGGACAACTTCAATTCGGTCCCGGCCTTGTCGCGGACGGGCTACTGGGTTCCGATGTTTTGCTCGCGTTCGATCTCGATCTCGACGTCCCGCGCCGGACCTTGACCTTGTACCGTCCGCGCCAGTGCCCGGATGTCGAACCGCCCTGGGACGAGCCGTTCGCGCGGGTCCCCGGTGTCACGGCGCTTCGCGACCGGCTGCTGATCCCTATCGAATTGGATGGCGTGGACGGGATGGGAATTCTCGACACCGGGGCGCAGGCGACGACGATTGGTCTGCGGATGGCGGAACGCCTCGGCCTGACCCCAGCTTCGATGAGCAGCGATCCGGTCGTGCAGCATCACGGCGCGGGGCCCGGCTCGCAGGAGGCGCGGCTGCATCGGTTCAGCTTCCTACGGATCGGGCCGGCCGTGTCGGCCAACCCGGTCCTGTCGGTGCTGCCGGTCGATGCCGGCGTCGGCGACGCCCTGGTGGGCGAAGATTTCATCAACGGCCGGCGCATCTGGCTGTCCTTCGCCAACCGCGAGGTTTTCATCGCCACCTCGAGGCCGGGGCCGGTGCGGGAGAGTGGTGACCGATAACAAGCACCGCGGCCCGTCACGGCCGCGGTGCCAATAAGGTTCAGTGCGAAACCGTTACCGTTTCACGTCCGAATATGGATACTCGACATCGCCGGTTTTCAAGGCCGGCGGCCAGAGGATTACCTCCGTCTTCGGATCGCTGAACTGCTCCATGTCATTGGATTTCACATTCTGGAACTGCACCGCGAGCACTCGTGGTTCCACCCATTCGCCGTTCGAACCAAACTTGATTTGCCCCACGATGGTATCGAACGTGCCCTTGCGAAGCGCGTCGGCGTATTTATCGTCGTCCAGGCTTTTCGCTGACTCGATCGCCTGCTGCAGCACCTGCATGTAGGCATACGCGAACGGCGGCAGATAATAGCCAAGCGCGTCGACCCCCATCGACCCCGCCTCGGCCTGGTATTTCTTCAGGAATTCGAGGCTGGCCGGCGAGGCGAGCTTCGACCAGGGCAGCCAGAAATCGTAATCGACGATGCCATTCAGCAAGGGTCCCAACTGCACCTTGATTGACGTGCTTTGCAGCCCGACCATGCCGCCGCCGAACAGTTTCGTTTTCAACCCAACTTCATTCGCCGCCCGGATCATGCCGACGCTGTCCGGCGGATAGGACGCGACCATCACGATATCCGGATTGGTCGCCTGAATCGCACGAACGATCGGCGAGTAATCGCTGGTGGTCGGCGGATAGGTTTTGTCGTACACGATTTTCAAACCGAGGCCCTTCGCCACGGTCCGAGCGCCGTCCATCGCGTTACGCGGAAACTCGGCGTCGGCACCTATCATCGCCACCGTCGTCGGTTTCGGATTTTGCTGCATCGCCACCGCGAAGAAGCCGCGCGCGAACTCTTCCTTGGGCGTCGGGCCACCCGTGGGCTGCATTGCGAAATATTTCGGATAGTTGAATTCCGAGTTGGTCGCCAGGCCGAACAGTGCGAGGAACGTCCGGTTGTGTCCAATCACGACCGGCATCGCCGGGGCGATCATATTCGTCGCGTAGCCGCTGACCACGATGTCGACTTTGTCGACATCCAGCAACTTGGTGTAGATGCCTGGGACTGTCGCCGGGTTCGACTGGTCGTCGTAGTAAACCAGCTTCACCGGACGGCCCAGAAGTCCGCCTTTGGCGTTGATCTCTTTCTCCCAGATTTGCATCGCGAACAGAGCCGCTTTGCCATTTGGCGCCAGGCCGCCGGTCAATGCCATACCGAATCCGATTGTGATCGGACTCTGCGCTTTCGCCGCGAACGTTCCGGCCAGCAGCAGCATGGCGGCAAGCACGGCACCGCCCAATCGCCTTGTTAGCATCGGGTTTCCTCCCCTCGGGTTCTTGATGAGCCGCATCTTAGGGGCGACCACCGTCCCGCACCAGGACCTCCCTTGCGCCGCCGTCGCGACCGGCGCCACTAATCGCCCCATGACGGACGAACGACTGACTGACGCACCACTGATAGAAGAACAACGACAATTCCGGATCACGCGGGACACATTGCGCGATGGCTCGCTGATCGAGGCCGCGCGGCGCCGGGTGCCACCCGGCATGCGGGTCCGCGACGACGCCGAGATCGAAGCGTGTCTCCACAGCATGCTGGACGACCATCCGGCAAACCAGGACGTTTGGCTATTCGGTTATGGGTCGCTGATGTGGAACCCGGCGATGCACTTCGCCGAGCAGCGCGGCGGCCGGGTGCTTGGCTGGCACCGCAAATATTGCCTCTGGCTTGAGGCAGGCCGCGGTTCCCCCGAAAAGCCCGGCTTGATGCTGGGCCTTGATCGCGGCGGGACGGCGGCAGGTGCCTTATTTCGCGTCCCGGCCGATCAGGCGCGCACCGAGTTGCTGCTGCCATTTCGGCGGGAGTTGTTCACCTACAGTTACGAGGCGCGCTGGGTGTCGGTCGCGACCCGCGAAGGACCGGTGCGCGCGGTAACGTTCGTGGTGAACCGGGATGGCCCGCGTTATGTGTGCCGCCTTGATCTGGAACAGGTTGCGCACCATGTCGCGACCGCCTCGGGCGTATTGGGTTCGTGCATGGAATATCTGCACCGCACCTTGGAATCCCTCGACGCTCTGGGGCTGAACGACCGAATGATGCGGGAGGTTAACCGCCTTTGCGCGGCCCGTGCGGGGGAGCCGCGAACCTGCTAAAACCCCCCGCTACACCGATGACCCAACAAGGAGGCTGCCATGGTCGATCTCGACGAATTCACCGTCACCGACGCCACGCTGGAGCAGATGGCCGGCACGGCCAACCCACGCCTGAAGCAAATCATGGAGGCCGCCGTCCGTCACATGCACGCCTTCGTCCGCGAGGTGGAATTGACCCCGGCGGAGTGGATCCAGGGCCTGCAATTCCTGACCGCGGTCGGTCAGGCCTGCACGCCCATCCGGCAGGAGTTCATCCTGCTGTCGGACGTTCTGGGCGTCAGCGCGGTGGTCAACGCTCTGCATGACAGGAAAGCCAAGGAGCTTGGATCGCAGAGCAGCCTGCTCGGTCCGTTCTATCGCGAGGGCGCGCCGGAACTGCCTCTGGGCGCGCAAATCGTCGAGAAGCCGACTGCCGAGGAACTGGTCGTCTACGGACAGATCACGGACACGCATGGCACGCCGGTTCCGAACGCGTTCATTCAGGTGTGGCAGACCAGCGAGCGCGGCCTTTACGACCTGCAGGAACGCAACGGCGAGTCGATGGACATGCGCGGCAATTTCCACACCGACGCGCAGGGCCATTACTACTTCCGGACGGTGCGGCCGAAAGGATACTCGATCCCAATGGACGGCCCGGTGGGCGACCTGGTTCACTCCCAGGGACGGCACGGAATGCGGCCGTCGCATGTCCATATGCTGATTGGCGCGGAGGGCCATCGCGAACTGGTGACCGCGCTGTATTTCGGAGACGACGAGTATATCGATTCGGACACGGTCTTTGGCGTATCCGGCTCGTTGGTGGTCGCCGCGAAGGACGATCCGGCTTCACCGGTGAAAGGATTGCGTGCCGTGTGCTACGATTTCCGGCTCGCGAAGGCGGAACCCGGTGAAAGTGGCCGCGTCGGCGCCGATCCCACGAAGTTTATGCCGAAAGCAGCGGAATAGGCATCCCCCGCGCCGACGTCGTCCCGGTGCGCCGACGTCATCCCCCGGCTTGTCCGGGGGACCTGTCGAGGCACACGTTTGGCGCGGGTCCCCCGGACAAGCCGGGGGATGACGTTACTGTGCTGGGTGATGACATTGGATCGGACGGATGCATTGGGAAGAGTCGAAACCCCGTCACCCCCGCTGCAGCAACTCGATCGAGACGTTTTGCGGCGCGGTCAGGAAAGCGATCTTCGTCCCGGGCCGGATCTCCTTCGGCTCCATCGTGAATGTCACGCCCTTCGCCTTCAGCTCCTTCACCGCGGTATCCAGATCGTCGGTGGTCAGGCCGAAATGGTCCAACCCCTGATACGGCGACGACGGCGGGGCTCCGGTTTTCGCCGGGTCGGCCAGCGCGATAAACACCTTCTGCCCGCTCAAATTCAGGTCGATGCGGGTTGAGCCATCCGCGTTCTTCGTGCGAATGACATCCGCGCCGAGCTTGTCATGATACCATTGGGCGGTCGCCTCGGGGTCGGGCGAGCGAAGGTGAACGTGTTCCCAGTTGAACCTGGCCATGGTTTCTTCCCTTTCCGTTGTTGGAGGATGACCCATTAGTCCATCTGTGATGAACGGCGGCAAGACCTCGGGCGAGTCATGGCACGACAGAAAGTGGAGCTGACGACCGATCTGTTGCTGCGGGCGTACGGGGCCGGCCTGTTCCCGATGGCTGCGACGCGCCAGGGCAGCAAGCTCCACTGGCTCGATCCGGAGCGGCGCGGGATCATGCCACTCGACCGGTTCCACCTGCCCAAACGTCTCGCCCGTACGGTGCTGTCGGATCGGTTCGAGGTCAGCATCGATCGGGATTTCGCCGCCACGATCGCAGGATGCGCGACCCCAATGGAGGGACGCGACGACACCTGGATCAATTCGCAGATCGAACATCTGTTCACCGAGCTCCACCATCTCGGTCACGCCCATTCTGTCGAGTGCCGGCTCGAGGGCACCCTCGTCGGGGGCCTTTACGGTGTCGCTCTGGGCGGCGCGTTCTTTGGCGAGAGCATGTTCAGCTTCGTCACCGACGCCTCCAAAGTCGCGCTCGTCCACCTCGTCGCCCGCCTCAGACTGGGCCGCTTCAGCTTGCTGGACACCCAGTTCGTGACCAATCATCTGACGCAGTTCGGCGCCCGTGAAATTCCCCGCGGGCTGTATAAGGCTCAGCTGGCGGACGCCCTGCGCCGATCGGCGCGCTGGCCGGTTGACCCCGACCCGGAGGCGCTGGAGGCGGAGATCCGCGCCCTGGCGCGCAAAAAGCCGTAACGCAACCAGGGTCGCCGAGACCATGCATCAGACGATGAGGCCGACCGTGCGCGTTCCCTGGCGAGACAGACAAGGCAGATTCCTGAAGTTCAAGGCGATGGTGCTCGCGTGCACCCCCATCCCCGGCCTGACCTATGTGTACTGGTGGATCGACGGGGACCTGGGCGCCCGCTCCCTGAACGCCGCGATTCATGGCACGGGAAGTTGGGCTGTACGGTGGCTGATGCTGTCGCTGGCAATCACGCCGTTCGCCCGGATTGTCGAATGGCCCAGATTGCTGACGGTGCGGCGGATGTTGGGGTTGACGGCGTTGGCCTATGCGTCGGTGCATCTCTCGCTGTACGTCGTCGATCAGAACTTCAATCTTTTGACCGTGGCCTCCGAGATCGCGCGGCGGTTTTATCTGACGATCGGATTTGTCGCGCTTAGCGGGCTGATCGCGCTTGGCGTGACCTCTACCGACGCCGCGATAAAGCGGATGGGCAAGCGGTGGA
>JBEKGV010000049.1:0-13733 GCA_050012615.1 Acetobacteraceae bacterium
GTCGAGGCACGCGCGGTGATTGATGGCCGAGTCAATCCCCCGATCAAGTCGGGGGACGGCCATGACGCGTAAATTGAGGTGCTCCCCTAATTTAACGCCCGCGTGACCCGCGAACCCTCACCCCAGCTTCCTCTCAATCACCCGGACAAACTCCCCGACGTTCTTCAACTCCTCGATCTCGCTCGTCTGGAACTTAACGCCGAACCGCTGCTCGGTCTCGACCACAATCGTGATGTGATTCATCGAATCCCACCCGGGAACATCGGCAGCCTCCGTCTCAGGCGTCAGCACCAGCGCATCGTCGTCGAAGATCTCCCGAAACAAATCGGTCAGCCCGGAGAGGATCGCGGCCTGGTCCATCGCCTCACACCCCAACAGTGCGAATGAACGACGGACGTGGCTGGAAATCGGGCAAAGCCAATGCCCACGATGTGTGTCCAGCCGCGGACCGCTCAAGCAGGTCGAACCCGAGTCTGGCATAATGTTCACGCACCATGCCGTTCTTCGCGCTTTGCACGTACTCGCCGATCAGCCGCACCGCGCCCAGTACCCGAGCGTGACCGGCGATCACGTTCAACGTCGCCGCCTCAACCTGCCGGCCGAGCACACGACAGCTCATCAGCCAGGTATGAAGCCTCAGATCCCCCGTTCCCTCATCGAACCGGCCGATAACGATCGCGATGACCCCGTTATCGCCGAACTGGTCCAACAACCGCAGTTGCAGCGTCAAAGCCTGAGGATCGCCGATCAATGCCAGCACCGCCGCCTCGTCGGTGCGCCGCGTGGTCAGGTTGAACTGATTGGTCTTGTTGACGAGCTGCACGATGCGCTGCGACCCGACGCGGTCGAAAGGCGACCAGCGCAGTTCCATGTTGAGACCACGCAAATAACCCTCAACGTCGGTCGTATCGTTCTTCAGAGTTTCACGCGCCAGATTGGCCTGGTATCGAGCACTGCGCTCCATGTCCTCGCCGGTCAGCGCGACAGCTTCGAAGTAGCCGGCATCCGAGATCGTCTGGGCGAACAGTCCGGGGTCCTCCGGCAGTTCCGGCACGCCGACCATCGGCAGTTCGCGACGCACCAGGTCGCGCTCGAACGGATTGTCATCGACGAACACCAAACTGTCGAGTCCGATGTTCAGCCGTTCCGCGATGGTGCGCAGATTGGATGCCTTGTCGATCCAGTTCGCCACGAAGCAGGCGATGTCGTTGCGCCGGAGCACCATGTCGGGATGCTTTTCGAACGGCTCCAGCGCGTTAACCTCATCGTTCTTCGAGCAAACCGCGAGGATGATCCCGCGCCGCGCCAGCGCGCGGGCATAGGATTGAAAAGCGACGTATGCCTCACCAATGGCACTGCCCTGGCCGAGCTTGATGCCCTCAATTCCGTCATCGCCGATCACGCCATCGCCGATCACGCCGCCCCAGATCGTATTATCCAGGTCCAGCACCAGACATTTGAACGATCGCCCTTGTCGCGCGGCCACGATACGGCCGAGCAGGTCGCCGTACATCGATGCCGCCGCGGGATGCACCTCCTGCTTTGCCCTGTGCCACAACATCTGATCGAACCACGCCCCAATCCCATCCTGGGCCGCGCGAGAATCGATCGCCAACAAATCGACCCCCTCAGCGTCCGCCAACGTGCGCAGCGTCGCGTTCAGACGTTCGACGAGGCCCGCACGTCCTCCCGCCAGCCGGTGTTCGTTGTTACCGAGCAGCCGCGGAAACACCGGCAACACGGTCTGTTGCACGATCGTGCCGTTGAACGCCCGCCGCGCCTGCCGCCAATTGCTGACGAGCATGTCCGTCACCTGCGCGAACCGCGCGTCCACATCCTCCGCACCGGCGTCGCATCCGGCCAGCAGATGATGCGCGTCCAGCGCGAACAACACTGTGTCCGGCTCGTAATCGTGCAGGTCCGAGGTTGCATCGCTCAATTCCCGGCCGTACTGGCCATATTCACCGGTGTGAACATGCAACCAGATATCCCGCCGAAGCGCGGCGACCCGGAGGGCAGGCAACAGGTGATCGATCGTCGAAGAGGCCAACACGGCAAGACGCACCGGCCTCGTCGCAAGCCCAGTGGGCGGCTCGTCCCCAAACAGCGCCTGATGGCGCCGGTCGAGACGCGTCGTGGCGAGCGAGTCCAGGCGGAAATTGGCGAGCGCGACCAGGGCGTTCCACGCCGCCGGATCGGCCAGCGGCCCGACGTCGCGAAGCGTGGCGTTCCAATCGGCGGGAGGCGGTGACAACCAAACAAGCTCGGGAGTGGACATGCCTCTGCCTCCGTCATCAGGTGACGGCTTGTCGTGGCAAAACCTCTCCATCCGGTTAAAAAACGCGGTGTGGAATTGACCCCGGTGTCAAACCGCCGGCTTCGTCCCCACAGCGCGATGCAGCGGATTGGCCATGAACAGCAGTCCGGCCTCGCGCGCCGATCCCGTGGCCGCGCGCCAAACCTCGGTCTCAGCGTCGGTCAGCCGCGACAGAACGTGATCTTCGCGATATCGCCAGATCGGGCCGTCGGGATGATCGAACGTGACCAGAGCCGGGAAGCAGGTCAGATTTCCGAACCCGGCGGCGCACATGCGGCGATACAGGCTGGCATCGGCCACGCCTCGCGGGCCCACCGACTGTGGCGGCACGTTAACCTTTCGGCGCAGCGCCTCCGGCAAATCGAGGTGCCACCATTGCGGCATGTCGATCGCCCGCACGATCACGCCCACCCGGCCGCCAGGCCTCACGACCCGGAAAAGCTCCCGCAGCGCGAGGTCGGCGTCGCACTCCTCCAACACGGTGACGGTAAAGGCGTGATCGAAACCGCCGTCCGGAAACGGCAGCCGCTCGGCGTTGCCTTGCCGGAACGTGATCCGCCCGGCGAGCCCGTCCGCCTCGGCCAGAGCGGCCGCCTCGCGCAGCAGAAATGGATTGACGTCCGTCGCGGTAATCGGATTGGCACCGTCGAACCGCCGCGCCAGCATCCGGTCGAGCGCGCCGGAACCGCAACCGGCATCGAGGATCGTTTCGCCCTTGGCTGGAGCGATCACATCGAACATCGTATCGATCATGCCCGCGTAACTGGCCCCCCGCGCCCGGTCCTCCAGCGCCGCGACCCCGCCCAAATGCCGCCCGCCAAGTACGATGACAGTGAACTGACGGGCGAGCTCCAGGATCGCCGGCTCCCATTGCGATGGCGCGAGAAAGAACGGCATCAGCACAAGAGCCGGCCCGTTGCCATGGACCTGATACGTGATTCCGGCATGGAGCCCCGCGCCCGCTTTCAGGCCGGGCACCGTCGCCTCGCCGCCCAGGCCGCACAGCGCCGCGACGATCGACCCGGTGCGGTCAGCGACGACGTCAGCCCAACCGGGGGCGTCGTAGTCGGACAGAATGATGCGGCGTGAACCTGGGAGCCTGGGTTCGGCGCGCGCGGTGACCTCCGCGGTCATGCCTCGCTCGCCCGCGATCATCACCAGCCGCGAAGCGACGGCGCCGAATGGCGCCGGATCGAGGCGGGAGGGCGTGCACAGCAACAGCCCTGCGATCCTGCCCGGATGCTCGCGTGCGAAGCCGGCGACGTCGCCTGCCATCTGCGTCGCGACGTGCGCCGTCCTCAGACCGAGATGGTCCCACAGCGAGATCAGGCGATCGGTCAGTGTCGGTTGCTCGCTCATATTGTCGCTCCCCCGGGTTGGCGTCAGGATGCGGGATCGAGGCGGGAAGGAGAAGCGCCATGGCGGACCCGGACGCGTTGCAGGAGTCGCTGGCCGCCCTGATCGCACGTGTTCTGAGCACGCTCGATCACCTTGAAGTGATCACCCGGCAAATGCATCCGCCCCGCCTGCCGGAGCTCGCGGCCTCGCTTGGTGCCGACGATCACGCGTTGAGGTCGGCGCTGGATCAGGCGCGCGGCGCGGCGTGGCCCGAGGACCTCATCCCGTTTCGTGACCAAATCGTCCTCGCGGCCGAGAGTGTGCTGCGCGCCCATGCCGGCCTGCGTGAGGCAGCCGGTTCTCCAGCCGGAACGATCGGCGCTTATCGCGCATCCCGGCAGCAATATCGCGCGATCGAGGCGTTGTATCCGCTGGCGACCGCGCTGCCCTCGATCAGCCGCTTCTTCATCGAGCCGTCGCGCCGTGACGATCTGGAGTTGCTGTCCAGGATCGAGGCCGCGCGACCGCCGCTGCCCGACACCGGCGTCTATCACTTCAACAACGAAACCGGTTCACGCGGCGGATTTTCCGTTTACGTACCGGAATATCTGACCCGCGATACGCAGGCGCCGGTCGTCTTCGCACTGCACGGCGGTTCGGGCCACGGCAGGATTTTCTTATGGAGCTGGCTCCGAGAGGCCCGCTCCCGCGGTGTCATTCTGGTGGCACCGACCGCGACCGGAGATACCTGGTCACTGATGGAACCCGAGGTGGATTCTTCTCATTTATCTCGCATTCTGGAATATGTCCGGCGGCACTGGTCCATCAATCCGGCGAAGTTGCTGTTGAGCGGCATGAGCGACGGCGGCACGTTCACACTACTAAGCGGACTCGACCGCGATTCGCCGTTCACGCATTTGGCACCGGTGGCCGCCTCGTTTCATCCGTTGCTCGTCACGATGACCGAGCCTGAGCGCATCCGCGGTTTGCCGATTTATCTCGTGCACGGCGCGTTGGACTGGATGTTTCCAATCCAAACCGGACGCACCGCGCATCAGGCCCTGACGATGGCGGGCGCCGATGTGGTGTTCCGCGAGATCGCGGATTTATCGCATACTTATCCGCGCGACGAAAACGGTGCGATTCTGGATTGGTTCACTTCCGGATGATGCCCGATCCGCCCACATCGGTCCTGCTAAGGGCCTGACGCGAAATAAAGCAATCGCAGTGCCCCTGAAAACGCACCAGGCAGCGTCGGCGTTCGATCGTGAGCCAATCGGCGTTTATCGGCGGTTAACTTTCTTCCGATACGTTCGGACCAATATGGACCCCTGGCAAGAAAGAATCTCAACCGCCGATGAACGCAGATGAACGCAGATAGAAAACGTCTCGATGAAATCTCTGAACGTGTCATTGGATGCACTTTTACCGTCGCCAATACGCTCGGCGCCGGCTTCCTTGAAAAGGTTTACGAAAATGCCCTGGTGCACGAGTTGACGAAGGCTGGCCTCATGGTCAGGCAACAAATCGTCATCGGAGTTGAATACGACGGTGTTACCGTCGGTACTTACTTCGCCGACCTTTTGGTGGAAAATGCTGTGTTGGTGGAGATCAGGCGGTCAGGGCCTTGGATACGAACCACGACGCTCAATGCCTGAATTATCTCCGGCCGACCGGCCTTAACGTGTGATGAATTTCGCCAATCCTCGCCTGGAGATCAGGCACCGGGTCAACGGCTTCTGATCCCATCGCCATCGCGGCGCTTCCCCGCCTGGCTCCTGCAGCCAGGCCCGGGCGGTATACCGTCAGGTCGATTTGTAGCGATTATTTCGGCGCGAACCCTAACCTGCCGCGTCGTATCGCGATTCCCGGCTATTTGAAGAGCACCCGCTGGCTTGGTTGACCGCGTCGCTTCATCCCGTCCGGGGTTTTCAGGGTCCGGGGTTATCGCCGTCCGCCGCCGCCATGTCCCCCGCCACCACGCCCTCCGCCGCCACGTCCGCCGCCGCCACGCGCGCCCGGAATGGACGGCGCCGAACGGGATGCGGGAGCGGCTCTGAAGGCATGGCCGCCACCGAAGTTGCCACGGCCGCCGCGATAGCCCCCGCCGCCAACCGGCCCGACAAGAAAGCCAGGTCCCCAACCGCCATAGACGGCACCATAGGGTTCATAATAACCCGGCCAGGGCCCTGGGCCTCCGTATCCGGCGTCAGTCACGGCGCATCCTGAAGTCAGTATCGCGAACAGTCCGATCGCGAAGCCGATCGCCCGTGGGCGTAACAATGAGATTTTCACCGGGGCACCTGTTTGCTCTCGGTGGACGGCCATTCCAGCAGTCCGAAGGGGGCTCCAAGAGGATCGGCGACAACAGCGACTTTGCCGCCATGCCGGTCAATCCGCGGTTCCACCAGCACGCGTCCACCCAACGAAACGACCTTCGTGGCCATTTTGGCGGCATCATCGACCCGCACGTAATCGAGCCAGTTGGGATGGGCATTTTGCACGTTCGCGGGCAGCGAATTCACGCTCGCGCGCGCATAATTGTCAGACGCGAGCAGGAGGTGTTCGGCGCCCTTCTCAGCCGGCAACTCGAAAACTTCATAGTTGAACAGCGTTTGGTAAAACCCGGCGCCGGCGTCCGGGTCACTCGTAATCAATGAGCTCCAGATCCATTCTCCAGGCGCGGCCAGGACGTCGGGCGGATCGCCGCTGGTGGACGCGAGAACCGCGAAAACCGCACCCTGCGGATCGGCGAAAACCGCCTCCCGGCCTCGGTCGGGGAAACTACGCGGCTCGAACAGCACCTTCCCGCCATGCTGCGACACGATCGTTTTCGCCCCGTCGACGTCAGGCACGGAGAGGAAGGTCAGCCACGCCGGCTGACGATGCTCGCCCGATGGGATATCCCGCTGGACCAGTCCGGCGACCGTATGGCCGTCCTTGGACGCCTCGGCGTACTTGATCCCGTCGCCCTCGAGGTCGCGAAATGTCCACCCGAACAATCCCGCGTAAAACTGTTTGGCGGCGGCGATATCCGGCGTCACCAACTCAACGAAGACGACTTTGCCGGTGTGATGCTCCGAACTGGCGGGTTCGACGAGCGCGGGCAGTTGAAGCTGCGCCGCGACGACCGATGACATACAAATCGCGCTGAGCCCCGCGGCGAGAAGCATTCGCCTCAGGAGCCGCCTGGTTCGATTTGGTCGCATCGCGACCGGAATCCGCATTGTGCCAATCACGATGGCGTTTCTCCCCAAATTAGTTTGGTGCATCCGTTTTCTCGTCACCCGGCAGCATGCGAGCAGTTGCTCAACCCGCCGTCAACTTGCTCAGTGCGCCTTCAACTCCTCGCCTACCAATCTCTCTACCCATTTCGCCATCTCGGTATGGTCCGCGCCCGCACCGAACAGCGATTGCGCTGAAACGATCATCTCCTGCACCAGCGCGCTCAACGGCGCCGGCGTTCCGGTCTCTCGCCCAACCTGCATCGCGATAGACAAATCCTTGGCCAGCAATCCCATCGTGAAACCCGCGTTGAACTTCCGGGACAGCACGAACTGCCTGAACTTTTTCTGCGTCGAGTTGTTCATCCCGGTCGCCGCGTTCAGCACATCCGTCATCACCGCCGGATCGAGGCCGAATCGTTGCCCGATCAGCAACGCTTCGATCGCGATCAGAAAGCCGCCGGTGCTGACCATGTTGTTCAGTGCTTTCATCGCCTGTCCCGAGCCAACCCCGCCAGTACGCAGCACGGTGCCCATCGCCGACAACACCGGCATCGCCTTGTCGATGATCGCCGCGTCTCCGCCCACCATGATCGCGAGCTCGCCGGTTTTCGCCCTCGGCACACCGCCGGAGACCGGCCCGTCAATCATATGTCCGCCCAGTGCCGCGACCCGTTCGGCGAGGCGCTGCGTCACCGATGGCACGCCCGAACTCATTTCAATGACGATCGTGCCGGGCTTCATGCCGGCGAACACGTTGTCTTCGCCGCCGCCGAGCACGTGCTCGACGATCACGCTGGTCGGCAGCATGGTCACGACCACGTCCGACCCGGCGGCGAGTTGCGTCAACGTATCGGGCGCGGTTCCGCCATTCTGCTGCACGAAATTATTCGCGACCTCGCGCCGAGAGTCATTGATCAGCACCGGAAATCCAGCCTTCACGAGACACGCCGCCATCGGCCAGCCCATATTGCCAACTCCGATGAAGCCGACGGTCGGTTTATCGGACATGACGTGTCTCCTCGAATGCGGTAACCGGCGGGACCGTAGAGATTGCACGAAGAGGCGACAAGCGGTTCACTCCGACCCCTCACCGTCATGGCCCTCCCCCGACCTGATCGGGGGATCGTCCGGGCCACCTGTCACGCCATGGCGCCAACCACCGGATACGCGATCCCGTCCATCCGCCGGCCGTAACCACAAAAGAGGAAACACGAGATGGCGATCACCTATGAGATTTTGGCCCTTCGCTACGGCATCCTGGATGGCGGGCGCCTGCAGTACCAGAATTACATCATTCCGGACGACCATCTCGCGCCCGACCCGCTGGACTTCCTGGTCTTCGCGATACGAGGCAACGGACGGACCATCGTCATGGACACCGGCTTCAACCCGGTCTCCGCCGCTCGCCGCGGCCGTGAACTGCTGCGCACGCCGGCTCAGGCGCTGAAGGACGCGGGCATCGATCCAGCCGAGACGAAGGACGTGATCCTGACCCACATGCACTGGGACCACGCCGGCGGCATGGAGTATTTCCCCAAGGCCATGTTTCACCTGCAGGCCGCCGAAATGAGCTACTGCACCGGTCCTTGCATGTGCGAACCGTTCCTGAAGCGTCCCTTCGACGTCGACGACGTGAAGAGCGCGATCACCGCTTTGTACAGCGAACGCCTGAAACTGCACGAAGGCACCGTGGAGATCGCACCCGGCATCACCGTCCACCTGATCGGCGGCCACTCCGGCGGCATCCAGTCGATCCGCGTCCCCACCGCCCGAGGCACCGTCGTGCTTGCCGGCGATGCGGCGCACATGTGGGGCAATATCCGCCAGCGCAATCCATTCCCGGTCGTGGTCGACGTCGCGCGGATGCTGAAGGGCTACGATATCATCAACGGTCTCGCCGACGGGCCGGACCACGTCATTCCCGGTCACGATCCGCTGATCCTGAAACGCTTCCCTGCCCTCAACGGCAATCCGGAGATCGTGCGCGTCGATCTGCCGCCGGTCGCCTGACGCGAAAGCGCGAAATTCGCCAAACATAACACAATTACATTGGCCCGCCGCCGTTTCCCCCTCAGCCCAGGAATTGAAGCGGACGCGCGCCCGCGGCGCCGGTGGGGGTCGCGGTGGGTTCGGGGCCTGCTACTGAGCCTACCCCGGCTGATACTCTTCATGGTGTTCGTGGCGTTCGGCCTGCTTTGGCTGACGTTGCCGCCCGGCAACCAAACTCTGCGTATCCCCTCGCTGTCCGCTCCCGTCGACATCACCTTCGACAGCGACGGCATCCCGCGCATCGTCGCCGCCAATGAACGAGACGCCGCCACCGCTCTCGGCTACGTCCACGCCCGGGACCGCATGTTCCAGATGGACCTGATGCGCCGCGCCGCCTCCGGCCGCCTGTCGGAACTCGCCGGTCCCGCCACGCTGCCGATCGACAAGCAGATGCGCGTGTTCGGCCTGGCCCACCTCGCCGAGGACGACGTCGCCGCCCAATCCCCCGAAACGCGAGCACTGCTGGAAGCTTACGCCGCGGGAGTGAACGCCTGGATCGCCAGCCGGGGCCGTCTCGCCGCGCCGGAGTTTTTGCTCCTCGGCGCGCCCGAGCCCTGGCGTCCGGCCGACAGCCTGCTCTGGGGCCGCACCATGGGTCTCTGGCTGTCGTCGAACTACCGCACCGAGCTCACCCGCCAGGCGTTGCGCGACAAGGTCCCGTTGCGAATGCTGGAGCAATTGTGGCCACCCCACCCGTCGCCTCTGCCACCGCAGGCCAGTCTTACGGGAGACACGCGTCTTACCGGAGGCCCACGTCTTACCGGAGGCACACGCCTGACCGGAGGCATACGCCTGACCGGAGCGACACGCCTGGCGTCGGCCGTGCCCCCCGGGCTGCCCCTGCACTCCAACCTTCCCGTGCTTGCTGACCTGCCGGCGTTTCCCGCCCCATTCACGATGCCCTCCACCGCCTCCGACGAATGGGCCGTGGACGGCCGTCTGTCAGCGACCGGCTCCCCTTTGCTGGCGGGCGACCCCCATCTCGGTTTTGGTTTTCCGGGCCTCTGGTATCTGGTCCGCATTGAAACACCCGGTCAGGTGCTGGCCGGAGCGACCGGACCCGGCGTGCCGTTCATCGTACTGGGCCGCAACAGTCAGATCGCCTGGACCTTCACCACCACCGGCGCCGACACCCAGGACGTTTACCTGGAACCGCCGAGCGCCACGTTCACCTCGCACGAGGAGCGGATCAAGGTGCGCGGCGAGCCGGACACCGTCCTGACCGTCCGGGAAACCCGCCATGGTCCCGTGATCAGCGACCTTCGCTCCGGCGCGCCGGCGGACGCACCCGCGATGGCGGCCGCCATGGAAAACCTCCAGCCCCACGATACCGCCGCCACTGGGCTGCTCGCCCTGAATCACGCAAGCTCGGTCGAGGAAGCCGGCAAAGCCGCACCGCTGATCACGTCACCCGTGCAAAACCTGATGGTCGCCGATCCCACGAAAATCGGCCTTTTCGTGACCGGACGGGTCCCGATCCGCCGCGCCGGCGACGGGTGGGCGCCAGTGCCCGGCATCGCCGGTTCCGCCCCGCCACAATCCTATGTCATGGGGGACAGTGGCGCCCCCGCCGGCGGCGACGATGCATATGGCTGGTCCGGCTTCGCGACGGGAGACTCATTGCCGCACATCGTCGCCCCCGCCAGCGGCCGCCTGGTCAACGGCAATGAACCCGTTTGGCCACCGAACTTTCCGGTCTTCATGGGCCGCGACACGTTCAGCGACTGGCGCGAACGGCGTATCCGAGCCTTACTGGACGGCGCGCCGAAACATACCGTCAGCGATTTCGCCGCCATGCAGGTCGACGTTGTCAGCACCTACGCCGCCGCTGTCCTGCCCACGTTGCTGGCCGTGCCGGGTGTGCCGCCTCTGTTGCGCGACTGGGACGGAGCAATGACGATGAACGCGCCCCAGCCGCTGATCTTCAACGCCTGGATGGATGCGTTTCACCGGGCCGTTCTGGCCAAAGCCGGCATCCCGATGACCGCCAGCTCACCGGTGTTCGAGTTCGTGCCGTTCGTACTTTCGCCCGAAGGCGCGTCGTGGTGCGGCGGCGATTGCATGCCACTGTTGAAATCCACGCTCGATAGCACGATGTCCACGCTCGCGGCTCGATTCGGAGCGGATCCGGCGGCCTGGCGATGGGGTGCCGTGCATCAGGCGGTGTTCGCCCATCCGTTTCTGGCGCCGGTCCCGTTCGTCGGGGCGCTGACCACGTTGCGGATCGCGGTGCCCGGTGATGGTTCCACACTTGACCGAGGCGGAACGAATGATGCACTGGAATCAGTGCATGGCGCGAGTTATCGAGGTGTCTAGGACCTCGCCGATCTGGACCGGAGTCTGTTCGTCGTGACCCCAGGACAGTCGGGCAATCCGCTCAGCAGGCATGCGCGTGATTTTCTTGCTCGCTGGCGCGACGGCGGGATGGTACTGTTGGGACCGAAGCCGGTTGAAACTTCCGGAGTGGTACGGTTGGAACCATGAGCGGAACAGTCCAGATGGTCCGGGACGAGGATTTCATCGCGGGTGTGATCACCCGTCGCTGTCTCGCGTGGGTCGTCGACCTCGTGCTGATTGGACTGATTCTGTCCGTGTCGTGGGTGATCCTGTTCCTGTTTGGCCTGCTCACCCTGGGTCTCGGATTCGGCGCCATGGCCGTGCTGCCGGTTGTGCCATTCCTGTATCATTTCCTCAGCCTGCTGCGGTCGTCCAGCGCCACACCGGGTCAGGCGCTGTTCGGCCTGACCGTGCGGCGCGACCAGGATCTGGGTCCGCCGACCGGGCTGCAGGCCCTGATCTTCACGGTGGTGTTCTATCTGACCATGGCCACCTCCGGCCTGCTGCTGTTGGTCGCGATTTTCACCGTCCGGCACCGGACATTGCACGATCTGGCGAGCGACCTCGTGGTCGTGCGCCGGCCCACATTCGATGCCTGGCGCCGCCAGGCGAGCGCCGCCTGACGTGACCGATCGCCACATCGTTGTTGACCGGACCCCCGCGACTCTGGAACATGGCCAGAGGAACGTCCGCATGAATTTCAAAGCCCCTCGCCGCCCGCAATTTTTCTACACCACCGCGCCGCTGCCATGCCCTTACGTGGCGGGCCGAACGGAACGGAAGGTCGTTACTGAAATCGCCGGTCCTTCGACCGAGGCTCTGCATGACCGGTTATCGCGAGCCGGGTTCCGGCGCAGCCACAACATCGCCTATGCCCCGGTGTGTCCGTCCTGCCAGTCCTGCATTCCGATCCGCATCCCTGTCGCCACCTTCCAGCCCGGTAACACACTGCGCCGTATCGCCAAGGCGAACGCCCAGGTGGAGGCGTTCGTGGTGCCGCCAAGGGCGACGGCCGAGCAGTTTCAGTTGTTCCAGCGCTACCAGCAGGCCAGACACGGCGGTGGCGACATGGCGACCATGAGCTTTTACGACTACCGCGCCATGGTGGAAGATACGCCGGTCGAGACCTTCATGGATGCGCCGACGCTGGAGAGGCGGTCGCTCGGCACGCATGCGATCCTCTGGCTGATCGAGCGCGCGCGCGGCCTGAACCTGCCCTATGTGTATTTGGGCTATTGGGTGCCGGAGAGCCGCAAGATGGCTTACAAGGCGCGCTTCCGGCCGTCCGAAGTGCTGATTTCCGGCACCTGGCGGACGCTGACCGACGCCGATATGGACGTTTCCGGCGGGACGCTCAACGAACGCGCGCTGGTGACGGAGCCAACGGTCTGACCAGTCACGACCCTGACCGATCCCAGGAGGGCGACCCGGATTGGCTGGTCTGGGCGCGCGAACTGATGGCGACCGCGCAAACGGGCCTGACCTTCACCAAAGACCCTTACGACATCGAGCGCTACGAATCGCTCCGCCGCCTTGCCGCCCGCATCATGGCCGCGCACACCGGCACCGATCGCACGCGGATCGAGGCTTTGTTCGAAGCCGAAGTCGGCTACGCGACTCCCAAGGTCGGGGTCCGAGGCGCTGTGTTCGATAAAGAAGGCCGTGTGTTGCTCGTCCGCGAGTCCGTTGACAACCACCGTTGGACGTTCCCCGGCGGTTGGGCCGAGGTCAATCAAACGCCGGCACAATCCGTGGTGCGCGAGGTCTTTGAAGAATCCGGCTACCACGTGCGTCCGGTGAAGGTCGCGGCGGTATGGGACCGTGCCCGTCACGCGGCGCATCCTCCGACCGTCTACTCCGTGGTGCGCCTGATGTTCATCTGCACCTTGGAAGGCGGCGAGCCTCGCACGAGCATCGAAACCAGCGGCCACGGCTGGTTTCATGAATCGGAGGTTCCCGCGGAATTGTCGCTTGGCCGAACGCTACCCCATCACATCGCCCGAATGTTCGCCCACTGGCGCGACCCCTCCCTGCCGACCGAGTTCGATTGACGGTCACGTGCTATCGACGGAATTAAAATTTGACCGGTCGTCGCTGTCCTTTCAACGTCACGGTCGGGCCGGGCCTCATGGTCGCGTTAAGGGCGCGCACCTCGGTCTACGCGTCATGGCCGGGCTTGACCCGGTCCATCAATCGCCGCACCTGCCTCGACAGATGGCCGGGTCAAGCCCGGCCATGACGAGAAAAGTGGATGCCGCGACCCTAAGTTAGCGCCCATGGGGTCAAGCCCGGTGATGACGAGCGGGGGAGAGCCCGGCTGAAGCGATAATTAGTAGGCGTCGCCTCAGCTGGACTTTATCGAATCACGCGGCATGGGCGAGTGCGTTTGCGGCGCGATCCCACAACTCGCGAGGAATTTTAATGCTGTCCCGGCGGCGCCAGGACATGAAAGAAACCTGGTGATG
>JBEKGV010000050.1:0-12870 GCA_050012615.1 Acetobacteraceae bacterium
CCTCGGTCTCGACCGCGGTAATCGGCTCATTGATTCGCATGTGTCATTCCTTCGCGCGATTCGCTCTGGCAGGCGGCGCGCTGAACCATCCGGCGGGCGCCTCGATGCTGCCAGCTTATGAGCATGCTCAGGTTGATGATGTCTTAAGGCCCAGGCAGGCTTGCGCGGCCGGCGACCCGGACGCATTCGAAAACCTCGGGCCCGCGCGACCCGGCTCAGGATCAGGCATGAGCGAAAACCTCCCGGGGTTTGCTCAGGAATGATGCGATGGACAGGGCGGTTGCGTGGCCGGAAAGGGCGGCCTTCAATGGATGGCTGCTTGCCGCGGTTTTGTGCGGTCGTGCATTCGGGGCATGAATGCGGGCGTATGGTTGAGGGGGAGGAATTCATGTCGCCGAAGCCGGAACGGCCCGCTTTGTCCGCGCCCACTCCGCGACCCAGTGGTGCGCCATTGGCACTTTCTGGGATACGGGTCGCGGATTTCAGTCATTTCATCGCTGGTCCGCTCTGTTCGATGATCCTTGGTGATCTGGGTGCCGAGGTGATCAAGATTGAAAAGGCGGACGGCGGCGATGATTTCCGCCGCCTTCGCCCGTTCGTCACCGAACAGGAAGGCGCGCCGTATCTCTGGACCAACCGCAACAAAAAGAGCATCGCGCTCGATTTGACCCGGCCGGAGGCACGGCGCATCGCGCGCGAGATCATCGACCGGTCCGATGTCGTGCTGGAGAATTTTTCCACCGGCGTGATGGCGAAGTTCGGCCTGGATTACCCGACCGTCGCGGCCGCGAACCCAAGGCTGATTTACGCGTCGGTGTCGGCTTATGGGCGCGACGGTGAGCTGCGGGATCGTCTCGGGTTCGATCCGATCGCGCAGGCTGAGTCGGGGTTCATGGCGATGAACGGCGAGCCGGATCGGGTGGGTTTGCGCACCGGGCCGTCGATCATGGACATGAGTACCGCGATGATGACGTGCAACGCCGTGCTCGCCGCATTGTTCGCGCGCGAGCGTCTTGGCCGCGGCCAGTTCATCGAATCAGCGTTGTTCGACACAGCGGTGACGATGGTGGGGTTTCACGCGATGAACTATCTGGTCAGCGGCGACGAACCAACCCGGTCCGGCAACAACAGCCGCGATACCGCGCCGACGGCGGCGTTCGAGACCGACGACGGTCCAATTTACATCGCCTGCGCCAACGATCGCACCTGGCACCGGCTGGCCGTCATGGTGCTGGATCGTCCTGACCTCGCGGAGCATCCGGATTATGCGAAGACGCGGGAGCGGACGGGCAACCGGGACGCGTTGATCGGCATCGTTGGCGAGATTCTGCGCACGAAACCGCGCGCGGCGTGGCTGAGCCGGATGCGTGAAGCCGGCGTGCCGGCGGGCGCGATCAATTCGATCGCGGAAGCGTTTAGCTCAGATGAAATGCGCGCACGCGAACTCGTGCAAGAGATCCCGCACCCGGCGGCGGGCGCGGTGCCGAATATCCGTTTGCCGTTCAGGTTGCACGGTACGCCGCTGGCCGATCCGGTCGCGGCACCCGGCCTCAGTCAGAACGCGCGCGAAATTTTGCATGACGTGCTTGGCTACGATGCGGCACGGATCGAGGCGGCGATGGTATCTGGCGCCGTCGTACCACCCCGCTCTTAAATCACGTCCAGAATGAGCCGGCCGAACATCGTCATCTCCGGACTGGTTTCGGCGTAACGATCGATGGTGGCCAGGACGCGGCGTACCGTCTCGGCGTCTGGTGCGGGGCCAGGGGGCAAACCGGACAGGCGGGCGACGATCGACGGCGCCGCGTCTGCCGCGGCAAGCGTCGGCCAGCCAGGCGAGAAACAGCGGGAACCTCGCCAGTTGCCGGTAAAGCGCCGGGATGAACGGAGCGCCGTCGACGTCGGTGGCGAAGCGCATCAATATGGCGCGTTGGTCCGGTGGTAACGTGAGCGGATCGGCATTGCCCGGCATCGGCGGCAGCATCTCAGGCGGTGTCCAGGTTTCAGTGATGCCGGGTCCATGTGGGGGCGGCGAGGTCAGCATCACCCGGAGGCAGGCACCGGTCATGAGGTTGACCGGCGAAACGCGCACGAAATTCTCCGCTATCGTGCGGACGGTCGCACGATCGGTGGTGTCGAGCCGCCAGGCAGCTCGTTCAGCGACCGAAACAGGCGGCAATGGAGTCATTCTGACGCTGTTCGCCAGCCTCCATCCGGCTTCCGGAACGATCCCGGACACCATCGCGGGCCGGATCGCGGCCCATGCCCATTCGAGAACTCCGGGCATGGTGGCGAGATAGCGTTGTAGCGACGAGACGTATGGAACGCCGGAAAACCGCCGTATTTCATCATAGATGTCAGCGATGGCCCCGGTCGCCTGGTGTTCCGGCAGCTCGGCGAGAAGGGTTTCCGGCATGGCATGGTCCAATCCGTTCGCGCGGCGACGCGCGTATCATAGGCCAGTCAACTGAGGTGACGGTCGTTCGTCAACCGTGATTGGGTCTCGGGTTATGGTCTTGGTCAGGGAATGATTGAGCACCGCGGGAAAGTAAGTGGTTCAACACGGAGGGCACGGAGGACCACAGGGTTACACGGAGTAGTAAGAATCTCAGGCGCTTCGCGCGATAGTTGGACAGACTTCCGCGCGAAGCGCCAGATTTCCTTCTCCGTGCAACCCCGTGGTCCTCCGCGCCCTCCGTGGTGAAGTCTTTCTTGCCTGGTTACGCCAGAACCCTCGGCTCATCGATGAACGCCACGAATCACGTAGGCGCTACCTCGATGTTCTTGTACTCGGAGCTTAAACGGCGCTTGTGCGTTGCCAGGAACTCCTCGACCCTCTCGGGCCGCAGCGGGCCTCCCAACAGGAAGCCTTGAATTTCGCGGCAGCCCAGTTGACGCAACTCTTGAAGCTGGGCCTCGGTTTCGACGCCCTCGGCGACAACGTCGAAGCCGAGATCGGTGCACATACGGATCATCGCCTCCAGGATCACCCGCGTCCCGCGATCCGAGCCCTGTCCCTGGATGAACGACTTGTCGATCTTGATCTTGTCGAACGGGAAGCGGCGCAAATAGCTCAGGCTGGAATATCCGGTGCCGAAATCGTCGAGCGTGATCCGAATGTCCATCGCGCGCAACTTGTGCAAGGTTTCCAGCGTGCGCTGATCCTCGTCGAGCAGCACGCTTTCCGTCACCTCGAGTTCCAACAGGTGCGCGGGAAACTGGGTCCGCCGCAGAATGGTTCGTATATCCTCCTGGATGGTTTCGCAGCGCAGCTGCAGCGGCGAGAGATTGACCGCGACCCGTTGGCGTGCATGCCACTTGGCCGCGACCCTGCAGCTTTGCTCGATCGCCCATAGTCCGAGCGGATTGATCAGGCCCGACCGCTCCGCGATCGGAATGAAAACGGCGGGCGACAAATCCCCCCGTTTTGGATGGCGCCAGCGCGCCAGTGCCTCGAAGCCGGTGACATCCAGCGTCTCGCAGGAGAACTGCGGCTGCAGGCGCACTTCCAGTTCGTCGCTGTCGAGCGCGCGCCGCAGATCGCTTTCCATCATACGGTTTTCTTCGAACAGCACCATCATCTCGGGGTCGAAACTCTGGGCTGAGCCGCGGCCCGCCATCTTCGCGCGGCTCAAAGCAATATCCGCGTGCCGGAACAATGTCGGCGTGTCGGACCCGTCGCGCGGGTAGAGCGCGATACCGAGGCTCGCGCCGAGGTGCAGCTGTTGGCCGCGCACCGCGATCGGCCGCGCGAGCGTGCGCGGGATTTGTCGCGCGAGGCCCATGACCGCCACTTCGTCGTCCGGATCGTCCAGGAACAACAGGAACTCGTCGCCGCCAAGGCGCGCGACGATATCGCGGTCGGAAACCAGGTCGCGTAGCCGGCGTGCGATCTCGATCAGGACCTCATCGCCGCCCTCGTGGCCGAGCGTATCGTTGATATCCTGGAAACCGTCGAGATCGAGCAGGATCAGCGCCGCCATCCGGCCGGATGTGGATTTTTTCGCGATCAGGTCCTGAATGCATGACGCCGCGCGCCAGCGATTTGGCAGGCCGGTCAATCGGTCGTGATCGGTCAGGAACGAAATCCGTGCCTCCGCATCGTGGCGCGAGGTCAGGTCGGTCCCGACCAGAACCGCTCCGCCGTCGGCGAGGTCGTGACGCGTGACGCGTACGATCGTGCCGTCGGGTCCGGGCAGGTCGGCCTGCTTATTCGTCTCGCCCCGCTTATCCATCTCGCCCGGCTTATTGGTCTCGACTGGCAGTCGCAGTGCGGCACCGGCCGAGTTGGCCATGATGACGCGGCCGTCCGCGCTCTCAACCCGAATGCCTTGATCGACACTTGCCAAAATCGCTGTCAAAGCGTCGGCGGATATTTTGGCCTGGCCGCGCCGCGTGTACCAAAAAACGCCAGCCAGAAGAATCAACGCGGTGCCGGCCAGCCTCGCGCTGACGATGATGAGCCGTAACGATTCCCAGCCCGCGAACGTGGCGTCGTAACCGATCCCGACGATCAAGGCGGCCGGCACGCGGTCCAGATGATGGTACGAGAAAATTCTGTCGACGCCATCGAGCGGACTGACATGCCGGCCCGTCACGATCGCGTTGTCACGCCGCGTCGCGGCGGCGTCCCCGGACATATCCACGCGGATTCCAAGGATTCCGCGTACGTCTGGGATGCGCGCGAGGATGACGTCCTCATTGGAGAGGAGCGTTATGCAGCCATCGAGCGCAGCGACGGCGGATGAGAGATTCAGCAGCGCCTCGCTCTCGAGCGAATATAAGAGAATACCAGCGAACGATCCGTCAGGATCCACGATCCGGCGGGCAATCGGAATGGAACCAAGATAACCGTTTTTGCCCGGGATTGGCTCTCCGACCGCGAGGATATCGCCCGAAGCGGCGAGTCGCGTCATCAGGCGGGGCCACCCCGACGTGTTGGCATGCGCCGACATCGCCGCCACATGTCCGTCCGGCTCGATGAGCGCGATGCCGCCGGAGCCTCTGGCCGGCGGCAGATGTGCCAGCGCCTGGCCCAGATTGTTGGCGGAGTACCTCTCCCGCAAATCCAGCAGCGTCCGATCGGCGTCCTCGAAAAGATTGGTGATCTTTTGTTCCGAGTATTGAGTTTGGTCGACGATCATCTGGAGCGCGGTCGCCTCGCGCTCTCGATACGTGTATTGAATGAGCAGGTACGCCGCGACCCAGTTCACCAGAAGCAGGCAGCCAAACGCGGCCACGATGGGGAGGCGGCCCGAAAAAAGCACACGGATCCGCCGTATCGCCTGGCGGCGGCCTGCTCCCCGGGTCGGATTGGTCATGCCGGCTGCCTCGGACATCGTTTCAGGGCGAAGCCGAACATTTGACCTGGCCGGGATGACGGGGTGGTTTCACCTCTCGCCGGCCCGAACCAGGTACGTGGACCAGCGCCGTCTGCTATGCTGTCGCCGCCCGATGAGGCGACCGGACAAGGATACGAACGAACCGTCATGATCCGCTTCTTCACGATGCTGTTGGCGGCCTGCGCTCTCGCCGCCCCCGCCCTGGCACTCGAGAGCGCGCCGGTAGTCAGCAAGCGGGCGACGGCGACCCTGATCACCGACGCCGATAGCGTCGCCCATGGCGGTCAGGTCAGGATCGCGCTGCGGCTGCGCCTGGCGAACGGTTGGCACACCTATTGGCGCAACCCGGGCGAGGCTGGGGTCCCCGTCGAGCTGACGCCGGCCTTGTCCCAGGGCGCCACCGCCGGGCCGATCGAATGGCCTGCCCCGGCACGGATCACCGAAGGCGACATCACGACCTATGGTTATTCGGGCGAACTGGTCCTGCCGATCCGCGTGACGTTGGCGCCGGGGATCGACGCCGTCTCCGGGGACCTGACCGCGCATTGGCTGGCTTGCAAAGAGATCTGCGTCCCGGAAGAGGCGTCGTTCCGCATCGACCTGCCGCCGGGAACCGGGGCGCCGTCGGCGCAGATGCCGTTATTTCAGGCGCACGACCAGGCCGTTCCCCGTGCGTCGCCCTGGATCGCGACGATCGCACCCGACGGGACGTTGTTCGTGAGTGGTCGAGAGCTGAGCACAGCCACGGTCATCGACGCATGGTTCATCCCGGACAACCCGGGCCAGATCGTCGACGATGCCGCGCAGTTGCTCTCGGTCCGTGATGGGGGCTTCACGCTCGGATTGCGGTTGGCGAAGGGATTCGACACCGAGACCGGTCTGAGCGGCGTGTTATCGGTGCGCGACCGCGGCGGGTCGCAGGCCGATGTCGCGGTGACCGCCGGCCCAGGGATGGCGCCTGGTCCGGCGATTCCGATCGGGCGGGGGCTGGCCTTCGCGTTTCTTGGCGGGGTCATTCTGAACCTGATGCCTTGCGTCTTCCCGATCCTGGCGATGAAAGCGCTCGGATTCGCGGTTGGACTGGCACACGGCAAGGCACGGGCGCACGCGGTTTCCTACACATGCGGTGTCGTGGCGAGTTTTATTTGCGTCGCCATCGCTCTGTTGTTCGCCCGCTCGGCGGGCGGTGCGGCTGGATGGGGATTTCAGTTCGCTTCTCCGATCTTCGTCACCGCGATGGCGTGGTTGCTATTCGCGGTCGGATTGAATTTGTCCGGCGTTTTCCGGGTTGGGGGCGGATTCGCGGGCGTTGGCGGGGATCTCGCGTCGCGCGAGGGTCACTGGGGCAGTTTCTTCACCGGAGTGCTCGCCGTACTCGTCGCGACCCCCTGTACCGCACCGTTCATGGCGGTCGCGATCGCGTCAGGCCTGGCCGCGCCGCCGCCGGTCACGGTGATGATCTTTGTCGTGATGGGTTTGGGCCTGGCCGCTCCGTACCTCATCCTGAGCGCGGTCCCCGGCCTCGCCAGGGTCATGCCTCGGCCCGGGCGGTGGATGGAAGTGTTGCGGCAGGTCCTGGCATTCCCAATGTATGGGGCCTCGGTCTGGCTGCTGTGGGTGGTCAGTCAGGAGGCGGGAGCACCGGGCGTTCTGGCCACCGCCACCGGATTTGTTCTGCTCGGATTCGCTGGTTGGAGCCTCGGGGTCACTCAGAATTTGGGCGCGGGTGGACGCCGAATCGGTTGGCTGGGGGCCGGCCTCGCCACATCGCTGGCCGTCGCGGCGCTGGTCGGGCTCGGGGTGGCGCCGGCGGCGCCGGTCCTGGAACAAGGCAGCGAAACGTTCACCCCGGTCCGGCTCGCGGCGTTGCGGGCCGAGGGGCGGCCAGTATTCGTCAACTTAACGGCCGCCTGGTGTGTCACCTGCCTTGTCAACGAGCGTGTCGCGATCAGTAACGACACGGTACAACGGGCCTTTGCTTCGAATCACGTCGCATACCTGAAGGGTGACTGGACGCGGCAGGACCCGGCGATCACGGAATTCCTCAGAGAACAGGGCCGCGACGGGGTCCCACTTTACCTATACTATGCACCTCACGCCGCTACCGCCGAGGTTCTACCGCAAATACTCACGGAATCGACTGTACTGGACGCAGTGGGCCACCCGTCATAGCCGCCCGGTCAATCGCGACCAAATCGCCAATGCCGCGTCGTAGGGCAAGGCGGGCACCTCGCGCAGCCGCCAGTACCAGCGTTTCAACCAGTTGTCGGAGGCGGATTCGGGCGGAGGCGGACAAGGCTTAGCTGGTATGCCGAGCAAGCATAGCAAGGTTACACATCTAGGTAGATGGTAACCGCTGGTCGCCACCATGACGTGTTCGAACGGCCCCTGTTCGCGCAACAATCGGTAGATCGCCCGTACCGATGACCAAGTATCGCGTCCGGTCTCCTCCAATACAATTTTCTCGCTCCGCACACCGGATTTTCTGAGCAGCGCGGCCATCACCGAGGCCTCGGACGGTCCGAATCGGCCGACGGCGCCGGTGGGAATGAAACGGACATCCGGGTAACCCTTCGCGGCGGCCAGAGCAGCCTCGACCCTGCGGCGCAGAGTTGCACTGGGCTTACCATCGGAGCGTACGGCGGCGCCAAATATCAGGATCGTCACCATCCTGTTATTCGATGTCAGATTTCCCATAGAAAACAATCTCGAAGAGGCTATAATACGCTGGTCCTGTGCGGCGCGACTCTGGGTGTCGAGCTGATACAGGGTATCGGACTCAACCCTAGGGGGACTCACATGCGTTTTGTCTCGACACGCTGGTCGCTCAGCGCGGCCGGACTCATTTCGGCTCTCGCGTTGGCTGCCTGCTCCTCTCCGCCGCCGCCCGCGCCCGCTCCGGCGCCCGCGCCGGTTGTGATGGCGGCACCGCCGCCTCCTCCGATGGTGACCCATCGGTGGCACAGGCATTCCAAGGCCTGGTATCGCCATCACCACAGGAAGCATCGCAAGATGTAATGGCGGGGCGGGCGATGAGCTCGCCTTGACATTGAACCCCCGCGGTATCCAGGCTCCGTCCGCGCGCGACGGAGCCTGGATTGCCGTGGGGAGCGATGTTTCATGAAGGTACTGACCGAAGAAGCGGTTCAACGTTACCGCGAAGCTGGCTATTTGGCGCCGATTCGGGCGCTCTCGATCTCCGAAGCCGCCGCGATCCGCGCCAAACTCGAGGCATTCGAGGCAGCCGCCGGACCTCTTTCCGGGCACCTCCGGCAGAAATCGCATCTGCTCTTTACCTGGCTGAACGATCTTATCCGGCATGAGCGAATCCTCGACGCGGTCGAGGACATCATCGGCGGTGATATTCTGTGCTGGGGCACGTCGTTCTTCATCAAAGAACCGCGCAATCCGGCGTTCGTATCCTGGCATCAGGATTCAACGTATTGGGGCCTGGAGCCGGCGGACATCGTGACGGCGTGGGTCGCGCTATCGGACAGCACCGTGGAAAATGGCGCGATGCGCGTGGTCCCGGGCTCGCACACCATGGCGCAAATACCACACCGGGACACATTCGGTGCGGAGAACCTGCTCAGCCGGGGGCAGGAGGTCATGGTCGACGTCGATGCCTCCCAGGCGGATACGCTGACGCTGAAAGCGGGGGAGATGTCCCTGCATCACGTTCGGCTGATCCATGGGTCGGACCCTAACCCGTCCGATGAGCGCCGAATCGGTTTCGCCATCCGGTATTTGCCGACCTACGTCCGTCAGGTGGCCGGTCCGCACGATTGGGCCACGTTGGTGCGCGGCGAGGACCATTACGGCAATTTCGAACTGGAGCGGCGGCCGGACGCGGACATGTCGGAGGCGGCCCAGGCTTATCATGCGGCGGTCGTTGGGGGGCACGCGAAGATACTGATGCGGGATACCGGGCGGGAAATGCACGCGTAACGGTCGGATGGCTGGATCGATCGGCCGGATCGCCGATGTGTTTCGGCGCGGCGGTTTGACCCCCGATCGGCGCCGGCCGTCGCATGTTCGGTTATGGCGGCTTCACCCATGGGTTGATGAGCGTGAGGCCACATCCTTCGAAGCCGCTGATATCCCGGGTGACCATGCTTGCCCCATTCGCGCGGGCAACCGCGGCGATCATCAGGTCGGCCGTTGTCGTCGGCCGTCCGGCGCGCCTGCGGGCGGCGAACAACTCAGCGTAAAGGCCGGCCGCCGTCTGGTCGAACGGCAGGACCCGTCCGTCGAAGTCGTCGGCGAAGATGGCGCGGGCTGCCGCCTGGAGGGCGTGGCGGCGCCGACCGTCCGGAAGGATCTGTATGCCAGCCAAAATCTCCGCCTGGCATACAGCAGTCATGAACAGCAACTCCTCGGGTTGCGCGGCGACACAGGTCGCTACTTCCGGCACCGGCCGGTCGCCCCTGATGGCCCGGACATCATTCGAACCGTGGCGGGTCACGGCCAGGTTCGCGTGCCGGTAACTCCAGGTCGATGCCACCGAGTGGATCGACCCGGGCACGGATGCGCTCGTAGAGATTGGATGCTGGCGGCCGGGCCGGGCCTTTGAGAGTCGTTTGCAGGATGCGCCGGGCTTCGGCCTCCATGGAGTGACCGTGTTCGGCGGCGCGCACGCGCAGCCGCTCCTTGATCGCCGGATCGAGGTTGCGGATGGTGATGCTGCTCATCGGAACTGGTCACCCTGTCGACTCGATATCACCATAGTCAACGATTTCAACGATTTCAACGATTTCAACGATTTCAATGATGTCGATGCGCGCAATATCCGTATCGACATCCAAGGAGTGTTAAGAGAGAGAGATTCACTAAGGCAACGATCTTGATCGGGCGTTGCTACGGTCCATCCGCCGTCAATCACAACGCGGTAAATCTCAATGCGGTAATCCGAATTGCCGGCAGGGTCGCCTTTGGACGGCGAAATCAAGATCCAAAAATAGCGACCACGCAATGCCGTGCCTCTATCCAGGCGACACGGTACGAAGTGTGCCGAGCTTCACATACTTGCCAATGTCACCCGTTCCGGAAGAACAGCGGCCTATAATTACCACCGCTCTGGCGTCGGACTGGTCGTGTCACCCGGGGATGGTTACCGTTTGTCCCATCGCCGCCATTATGCGAGCGATCTGGCCAACAATGAATTCGCCGCAATGAGCCAGAAGTAAGTTTGTCCGGAAATGCATGGTTTCAGCACAATTCCGCGCGGTTAAGCGCCGTATTTAACCGCTATAAGATGATGGGCAATCGGACACCATCCGAATGTCGAACGCGTTTAACGTCGACAAACCCGCACCGGACCTGGAACTGTTCGATGCCGGGCTCCATTTGGGACTCTTTGGTTCATAGCAATAGGAGTTTGACCATGAATAGAACAAAAACGCTTATGCTGGCAGGTTTTGCCGCTCTGTCCCTCGGGATTGGCTCCGCGATGGCGCAAACTGAAATGTCCGCGACGAATTCTGATTCCTGGACGGGTAACGCCGCGGCCCCTGGCCCGGTCACTGTCGTACATGTTCAGTCGGGCTCGTCCGACGCGGACAGGGTGGGGTTCGGGCCAACCGGCGCTCTCCCTTTTCACGGTGACTACAGCACCCTCGCGAATCCCAACTAAACCCGAAATCTGACGACGAAGGAAAGGGCCGGTGCTCGCACCGGTCTTTTTCGCGTACGGGCCAAGGCATGAGACCATGACGATCAGCACCCGTTAAGCTGTTCCATCATCGACGGAGTGCCGGGTTAGTCCATGCCACGGCAATTGCGCGACACGAGCCAACGGCGCACCGTCAATCGAAGCAATCGCACGGATGAATGCAAATGAGCGAATTACCCACACCGGCCACCGACTCCGAATCAACCGACATCGGACAAGACCTCATCGAACAGGATGAGTGGGCGAATTGCTGGATATGCGAGGGTGTTTTTCGACGCCGAACACAAACAAAAAGGTTTTGTACCGTGTGCCACCGAGGCTTCTGTGAGGGATGGCACGGCAATTTCACGGTTGGACGAGGCACCTGCCTTATCTGTATCGCCAACGAGATGGGACCGTCTCTCGGTAACTGACACCAGCAATCCACAGGATCACCGGGCTTGACCCCCTGGGCGCTAAATCAAAAGGCACACACTTCAATTCATGTGTCCTGGCCCGGCTGGACCTGGCCATCGATCGTCGCACGGGCTTCGACAGATGGCCGCCTCGGTGGCCGGCCACGACGACGTTACGAATCCTCGATCTTTACATACTCGAAATCCCCCGGCCGGTTATCGATCCCATGCCTCGGCGGCGCGATCCACGATGCGAACGCCCCACGCTCCCGCACCGGCCGCATCAGGCTGGCGATAAACGTGTTGTCGTCATCGGAGGGGAGCGTCGCCCCCTTCACCCGCTCCCACTCGGCGCCGCTCACCACGCGGCCCCCAGTATCGGCGTGAATGGCGGCGAACTCACCGATGCGGCGATTGAACGCGACATGCGGCAACGTGATGCGGAATTCGATGCCGGTCTGAGCGAACACCCGGTTCCAACGGCTTACCCCGGCGGTGGCATCGGCCACATAGTCGTCGCGCAACCGCATGTTCAGGGCTGACAAAGCCGGCACGTCCTCCTCCACGATCGCGCCGTCGCGCGGCCGCGGCACCGGATAGGTCGCACTGGTCAACAAATGGTCGTCGGTCAGCCGATCCTCCTGATAGCGTCCCTTCAACCCGGCATTGAACGCGTTCGCGGCGTTGGTACTGATTTCGCTGCCGAACAGATCGAGCGTCAGGGAGAAGTGCAGATTGGCCTTCTTCTGTAACGTCGGCAGATCGATCACCCCAAGCGCGCGCACCCGGTCGACATCGTAAGGATCCGAAATGCCGGCGGCCTTCATCGCCTCGCACGTGCGTTGAATGACGCGCGTCACGCCGGTTTCGCCCACGAACATATGGTGGGCTTCCTCGGTCAGCATGAACCGGCAGGTGCGCGACAGCGGATCGAATCCGGACTGCGCCAGAGCGGCCAACTGCATCTTGCCGTCGCGGTCGGTGAAGAAGGTGAACATGAAGAACGACAGCCAGTCCGGCGTCCGCTCGTTGAACGCGCCCAGCATGCGCGGGGAATCGGTATCGCCGGAGCGGCGCTTCAGCAGTTCCTCGGCCTCCTCACGGCCGTCGCGGCCAAAGTATTTCTGCAGCAGGTAGACCATCGCCCAAAGGTGCCGGCCCTCCTCGACATTCACCTGGAACAAATTTCGCAGATCGTAGAGCGACGGAGCGGTGGCGCCGAGATGGCGCTGCTGCTCGACGCTGGCGGGCTCTGTGTCGCCCTGGATGACCAGCAGGCGGCGCAGCATGGCGCGGTACTCGCCGGGCACCTCCTGCCACGCGGGCTCGCCCTTGTGGGCGCCGAACGGGATGGTGCGGCCCTCGACCTGCGGCGCCAGCAGGATGCCCCAGCGGTACTCGGGCATTTTGACGTAGTCGAAGCGGGCCCATCCTTCGGCGCCGACCCCGACGGCGGTGCGGA
>JBEKGV010000051.1:0-11045 GCA_050012615.1 Acetobacteraceae bacterium
CGAACTGGCGAGCGCCGATTGGCCCCCCGACTTCGCCCGCCGCAAGCACAGGAGTGCCACGACATCGCAGCGGTCGATGTGGAATTTCTGGCCCTCCGAGGTCGCGTAACTGCGAACATTCGGGTTGGTCTCGCTGCGGCCGCCGAGGTCGTAGACGTGGCCGAGCAGATGCCCCTTCGCGTTCTGCGAGCGGGCGCTGCCGAAATAAGCGCCGATACCCCAATAGAGCGCCGCACTCTCAGCGATCGGCCGGTCTTCGACGGGAACGCCGCGCAGCAGGACGAAGCCGCGCCCGTGGAGGACCTCGGCGCACAACTGGTCGAGTACCGGCCCGAGCGTCGGCAGCGGGAAGTCGGCACGGCGGATGTCGGCGATGTCGAGGCCGCTCGCTTGCACCGATTTCAGCGCGGCTTCCAGTTCGGCGACTTCCGATTGCGACAGGCGATAGCTCCATTCCGCCTCACGTGAGCGCATGTCCGCGGCCATCCAGGCAGACGGTCCCTCGATCGGTCGCCGCGGCGTCGAGGGTCGGGCCGATGTCATGACAGCACTATTGGTCGCGGACATCACTTTCTCATCCCTGTCCTCACTGGGCGGTTTCTGTCCCGGCAGCAACCCAGCGCCAGGAGCATCCCTTAGGAGGAGCGCGTAGTCCAGTCGTTCCATTTGTTGGTATGACGGATATCCGGGCGATAGATGAGTTTTCGTTTACTACTAATGACGAATTTCATGGCTAGTGCCGCCTGGGCACCGGCACGCCGCATCCGGTTGACGCTTTAACACGCTCGTCCTCTTGATGCCGCAAATACCCAACCGGAGCCCTCAATGTTCGCCCCCATCCGCGGCACAAGCCTTTACTTCGACATCGAAGGCGCCGGCCTCGTCCCCGACGGTCCCGTCATGCGCGAGAAGCCCGTCGCCTTCATCATCCACGGCGGCCCAGGCAGCGATCACAGCGGGTTCAAACCAGTCATGAGCCCGCTCTCGGACACAGCCCAGTTGGTTTACTTCGACCACCGGGGACAGGGCCGGTCCGGCCTCGCCGATCCCAACGCCGACCCCGCCCGCTTCACCCTCGACGAAAACGTCGAGGACATGGAGGCACTCAGACGCCATCTCGGCCTCGGCCCGATCGTCTCCGTCGGCACCTCATATGGCGGCATGGTCGCGATGGCGCACGCCGCGCGTTACCCGGATGCTGTCTCCCGCCTGATCCTGGTCGTCACCGCCGCGCATGGCGGGTTCATCCCCCGCGCCATCGAAATCCTCCACGAGCGAGGCACCGAGGAGCAGCAACGTGTTTGCGAAACCCTTTGGTCGGGCGGGTTCCGCTCGGCCGATGAGCTGAGCCACTACTACGACGTCATGGGCCCGCTCTACGCCCTGCGACACGATCCGGCGGCCGCGAAGGCGGTCCAGGGCCGCGCGATCCACACGCCTGAGCCGTTGAACCGCGCCTTTGGTCCCACCGGTTTCCTGCGTTCCTTCGACCTCCGCCCGGAGCTGCCCAAAATCACCGCGCCGACCCTGATCCTGTCCGGCAAGCACGACTGGATCTGCCCGCCCGAATTCTCCCGCGAGATCGCCGGCCTGATCCCCGGTTCCCGCCTGGTCGAAATCGAAAACAGCAGCCACTCCGTCCGCGTCGACGCACCGGACGTGCTGTTGCGCGAGCTGACCGCCTTCATCCGGATTGTGTAACGGTCCAACTCGTCGAACTTGCCGGCGAGGCCGCCACGATGGCTCAGCCTGGCCACCAATGGCTCAAGTTCGTACGGCGATCGGCCGCTATCCTTTCGGGTTCGATAAAGTGGCAGGCTCGCCCGTCGATGCACCCCGCCCATGCATCGGTGCCGTCGCGGTGAGCAAAGAATTCGCCATCGACGCATAAGCGGGCGGGGATTGTTCAATCGGGCGGGGCACGTACCAAAGATTTGCTGGCAGGCGACGCGCCAGGGGTCGTCGTGGCCTGATTCTTGCGTGGATCATGCGCGTGCCGGTCACGCTGGATGATCGCCAATGAGCCAATTGCGCCACCGGTCAGCCACTGGCGACGGGAGCACCGCGGAACATTTCGCTGGCACCGAGTAACCGACCTGGATTCACAGGATGACAAGGGGGACTTGAGATGATCAGACGGACCAGAATAACAAGGCGCGGTATCATGGCCGCGGGTGCGGCCGGGCTCGCCATGCCTTCCGTGTGGACGCGGCCGGCGCGCGCCGCGGGACAGGTTGTCGTTCGCAACCCGGGCGGAGCGTACAGCGACACCCAGAAGAAGTTCGTCTACGACCCGTTCACCCAGGAGACCGGGATCGAGGTCGTTATCGTGCCCAGTACGATGGCCAAGATGCTGGCGATGGCGAAGTCGGGCACCACGGAACTCGATGTGGCCGATGCGGGGCTCGACGGTCTGCTCACGCTTGAGAAGGCGGGAGCACTGGCGCCAATCGACTACGCCAGCTGGAAACACACCGATCCCAACGACATCCCGGAGGAGTATCGGAGCAAGATGGAGGTCGGCACCAACCTCTATTCGACCGTCCTCGGCTACAACAAGGAGACCTACCCCACCGGCAAGCAGCCCGGAAACTGGGAACAGTTCTGGGACGCCAAGGCGTTCCCAGGTTCGCGCATGCTGGCGGACATGGCGTCGGGCACACCGAACCTGGAGTTCGCGCTGATCGCCGACGGCGTGCCGATGGACAAGCTGTTTCCACTCGATATCGATCGGGCGTTCAAATCGATGTCGCGGGTGAAGCCTTACATCAAGAAGTTCTGGGACACCGGCGCGCTGTCGGCGCAAATGATGGCCGACAAGGACGTGGTATTGGGATCGATCTGGAATGGCCGCCTGCAGGCGATCGCCGCGAAAGGCGCACCTCTGGCCATCGAATGGAACCAGCACATGCTGCAGATCCAGGCCTACGGCATCTTCAAGGATGGCCCGAACCCCAAAGAAGCGCAGCTGTTCCTGGACTTCGCGATGAGCCCGAAACCAAACTCCGGCCCAGGGCTTGAGCTGAACTATGGCCCGATCAACCGCAGGTCGTTCGACCTGCTGCCAGCCGCGACGGTCGCGAACCTGCCCGGCAGTCCCGAAAACCTGAAACGCAGTTTCCTGCAGGACGTGCGCTGGTGGGACGAGAACCGCGCCAAGGTCAATACGATCTGGTCGAAGTGGATCCTGACCTAGCGGCAGCGGGCCAGGCGGAGCTCATGGCGGCTGATTTCGATGCGCCCGAAACGAGCGCCCCCATCGTCGCTGGCGCCTCGACCGGCCACGGCGCGATCGAACTACGCGGTCTGACAAAACGATACGGAGGTGAAACAGTCGTCAACGCCGTCACCGTGTCCATCGCGCCTGGCGAGTTCTTCTCGCTGCTTGGACCGTCGGGATCGGGCAAGACGACCACCCTGATGATGGTGGCCGGCTTCGTCTACCCGGACGGCGGTGCGATTCTGCTCGACGGACAGGACATCGCGGCCGTGCCGCCGCAGAAGCGCGGCTTCGGCATGGTGTTCCAGAACTACGCGATCTTTCCGCATCTGAATGTGTTCGAAAATATCGCGTTCCCATTGCGCGCCCGCCGGTGGCCGAAAGCAATGGTCGCTGAACGGGTGACCTGGGCCTTGGAAATGGTTCGTCTGGGCCGTTTCGCGGATCGTTACGCGAGGCAATTGTCCGGCGGGCAGCAGCAGCGCGTCGCTCTGGCGCGCGCGATCGTGTTCCACCCGTCGGTCGTGCTGATGGATGAGCCGCTCGGCGCGCTCGACAAGAATCTGCGCTACGAGATGCAGGTGGAGATCAAGGAGATCCAGCAGCGACTTGGCATGACGGTGCTGTATGTCACGCACGACCAGGAAGAGGCGATGAGCATGTCCGACCGCATCGCGATCATGAATCGCGGGCGGATCGATCAGGTGGGACCGCCTGGGGTCGTGTATGAGCAGCCGGTAAATCCGTTCGTGTGTCGTTTCCTGGGCGAAGCGAACCTGATTGAGGGCACGATGACCGCCGGCGGCTGTGGCGACGTGCGATTGGTCCTGCCGTCCGGCGAGGCGCTGCGCGCACCGCGCGGCAGCTTGCATCACACTGGACCGGGTCTGCTTTTCATCCGGCCGGAGCGGGTCGACATCGCCGCCGGAACGCACGCGGCGGCCGATCCGCGATTCAATACCCTCGCCGGCAAAGTTCGCCGCTGTTCGTTTCTTGGCAACATTCTGCGCTATGCGGTGGATGTCGATGGGATCACACCGATTACCATCGACCTGCAGAATGCCGTTGGTGTCTCTCCGCTGGCCCCCGGCACGCCAGTGATGCTGCACTGGCCCGTCGACGACAGCCTGATCCTGCCGCCTGACACGCCATGAGCACCGTCGCGACATCGAGCTTCCCGGCCGTGGGCACGCGCCACACGCCCCGCGATCTGACGCTGCTGTTGATGCTGCCGGCCTTGGCGATACTGGTGCTGCTGTTCCTGGTGCCGTTGGTCTTGTTCTTTGTCCGCACCTTCATGGAATTCGACGGCACCGCGGCCGAGTTCACGTCGCAGGCGCAAGACCTGCTGTTCTCGCAGTCCTATCTGACCGCGCTAGGCACGACCAACTGGATCGCGCTGATCGTCACCGTCACGGTCCTGCTGATCGGTTATCCAATCGCCTATTACCTGACGACGGCGTCCGGCCTGGGTGTCAGCATCGTGGTGCTGTCGATCGTGCTGCCGTATTTCACGAGCATCATCGTGCGCACTTTCTCCTGGATGGTGCTGCTGGGAGAGCACGGGCTGATCAATGACCTGCTGCGGGCGGTGGGAATCATCGATCAGCCTTTGTCGCTGATGTACAATCGTTTCGGTGTCCTGATCGGCATGAGTTATGTGCTGCTGCCGTACATGGTGCTGACGCTCTACGCGGCGATGCGAGGGATCGACCCATCGCTGATGCGGGCCGCCGAAAGCCTCGGGGCCAGCGGGTTCTACACATTCCGGCGTGTGTATTTTCCGCTCAGCCTGCATGGCGTGCTGTCTGGTGCGCTGATCGTCTACATCCTGTCGATCGGCTTTTTCATCACTCCGGCTTTGATGGGCGGCCAGCACGACATCATGATCGCGATGCTGATCGATCGGTCCCTGGAAGTGGCGGTCGATTGGCCCTCCGCTGCCTTGATGTCGCTGACGTTGCTGGTGGTGACCTTGGTGCTGTACGCGGTCTACTATCGGACAACCGACATAAGCCGCCTGATCGGAGCGCGTTAAGTCATGCGTTTTTCAGCCCCCAACCTGCTGCGCCTTTACGTCGGCGCGATGTGCGTGTGGCTGCTGGCGCCAATCGTCATCGTCTGCATTCTGGCCTTCAGCGGCGACGGTTATTTGCACTTCCCGCCGAGTTCGCTGTCCTTGCGATGGTTCGTCCAATTCCTCGGCAACGCGCAGTGGCAGCGGGCCATGCTGTCGAGCCTGATCATCGGCGTCATCGCCTGCGTTGTTTCGACGACGATCGGATTCTTCTGCGCCTACGCCTTCCTGCGCGTGGAGTTTCCCGGCAAGAAGCTGCTGCTGTCGCTGATGCTGACGCCAATCATCGTGCCGAACATCATCACGGCGATCGCGATGTATTATCTGGCCGGGAAGCTGCGCCTGATCGGTAATCTGCTTTGGCTGGGATTGTGTCACGCGGTGATCGCACTGCCGATCGTGCTGCTGATATTGTTGTCCGCGCTGCATGCGGTCGATCCCAATCTGGAACGAGCGGCTCTGGGTCTGGGTTCCAGCCGGACTCGGGTATTCCTCCGAGTGGTGCTGCCGATCGCGCTGCCGGGCGTGATGTCCGCGGCTCTGTTCGCCTTCCTGGCCTCGTTCGACGAGCTGCTGATTTCCCTGTTCCTGTCGGGGGTGAGGACGCAGACGTTACCGGTTCGGATCTGGAACAGTCTCAATCTGCAGGTCGAGCCGACGATCGCCGCGGTCAGCGCGTTCCTGATCGCGGTGACATGCGCGGTACTGGGCTTCGATGGCGTTCTGCGTCATCGGCGTGGTCAGCGCCGAGTCGGGGCCTGAGCAGAGCGTATGGTCGGAATCCGATTTGACAGGTTGCAAGACAGTCGGCGTAAGGCATTGGCCGGGCCGGGCCGGACGCAATCGACCCGGGCTGTGAAAAACGCCCGAACGTGCGAGTCAATGAGTAAAGCACGCAACCGGTTAATAGACGCGAAGAATAAACGGATGGCACAACGACGGGCGGAAATCACGACGCTCAAGGCCAGCCTCGCGGCGGTGGAATCGTAAACCGTCTGGCGTCGGGAGCCTTCCAGCAAAGCGATGCTGGTGGCAACTTGTTCTGAGCTAACACCAACCGTCGAATAGATTGACTCTTTCCGTTATCGTCATGGCCCGGCTCGTCCGGGCCACCTGTACCAGCACAGTGCCGCGATAGGTGGCCCGGACGAGCCGGGCCATGACGGATTTGGAAGGTCGTACGTCAATCTTTCGGCCGATTGGTATAAATCCCGCTGCCATGCATCATTTGCCGAGGTGACATCGGCCGCGGCAATTGATGCCGCCTGAATAGCACCAGATTGCATGAAACCGATACAATTCCCGACTGGCATATTTGATGCAGTCGTTTGAGCCAGAGACCGATTTAGGAATATCACCATGCCCATCTCACGTCAGCAGGCACTGCTCGTCTGCATCAACGATCATCTCAACCAAACAGGCCGCCCGCCCAGCTTCGACACCATGAAATACACGATGAGATCCGGCTCCATGTCGGGCGTCCGTCAGGCGGTGTCCGTGCTGGAGCAACGCTGGAGTGACAGGGGTTTATCTGTCGACCTGAGAAGCGGCGGCGTGAGATCAAGATGACCATTCGCGCGAGGTGTCGGGAAAATGGCTAGCGTGAACGGCGGCGACACTGGGCGCGTTCCCTACGGGCAACACTGGCATCGCGACGGGTGCGTGCGGCGGCCTGCCTCCGTGGCTGTTATCCCGAGCGCAATCTTGCTTCTCGGAAAGCCGTCCACTTGATGAAAAGATTGGCGGACCCGACACGATTCGAACGTGCGACCTTCGCCTTCGGAGGGCGACGCTCTATCCAGCTGAGCTACGGGTCCTTGCCGCGCCCTGATACTCCAGGGAGCCCGCCAACAAAAGCCCCAACAATCTCGCGCTCAGAATTGCCGCAGCAATCGATCAATGTAATCCAGCTCCCGCTGCGGGCGCTCCCGCTCGGCGCCGCGTCGCCGCAACTCCTCCTGGATCGCCTGCGAGCGTTTCCGTTCCGCCTCCTCGGGCACCCGCACATCGCCGCTGTCCAGCCCGCTGCCCTGGTTCGTCCGTCCCAGCGGATCCCGCCCCCTTGAGTCAGCGCGGTTCGGCGGTGCGGGCAGCGGCGAACCGCCGGAGCCCTCGCCCCGGCTGTCCGGCATCATCATCCCCATAGGCCCTTCGGCGCCGAAACTGTCACCCTCGCCGGGCTCGCCGTCCTGGCGTCCGCGGCCGAACTGTTTCGCCAGCGTGCGGCCCATCTCACGGGCACCCTTCTGCAGCGCCTCGATCGCATGTTGCTCTGACTCGGAGGCGGCTTTGTCGTCGCCCGAACCCAGCTGCTGGCCCGAATCCCGCATCGCCTGATCCGCCTCACCCAACGACGGCGGGATCTCGCCGGTCAGGTCGCCAAACTGCTGCATCATCTCGCCCAACGCACTCCGCAGCGCCTGCTGCACGCGCTGGTCCATCGGCCGCTGCTGCTCCGGATCGGCCGCCGCCCCGTCCGGCAAAATCCGTTGCGGGCGATTGGCCTGGTCATTCCGGCCCTCCGTATGATCCAGCAGTCCGCCCTCGCGTCCCACCATGTCCTGCACGGCGCCCATCTGCCGGTGCCCCTTCTGCCGTTGTTGGCTATTGCCCTGCCCCTTGTCCGCCCGCGCCTGCTTCAGCCGGTCGAGCTGACGTTCCAGTTCCTCCATCTTCTCCCGCGCCTCATCCATGCGGCCTTCGCGCAGAGCCTGTTCCGCTTGCTCGGCGAGGCGGTTCAGGTCATCGTTGGACAGATGCTCGGCCTCGGGATCGAACGGCAGCGCCTCATGGTTGCGCTCCGCCTCCTGCATCATGGCTTGCATGTGGCGGTCGATCGCCTCCTGCAGCTCCTTCAGCCGCTGTTCCAGCGCCTCACGGTTGGCGTCGGAGGGTTCCTGCCGCAGCTTCTCCATCGCGTCGCGCACCGCCTGGCGGGCAGCCTCCAGAGAACGCGCCGTTTCCTCGGTCTGACCTTCCTCCATGTGCAGCGCGAGGTCCCACATCCGAGCCTGCGCCTCCGGCACCATCTCCTTGGATTTATTGCGTACCATCAGGTAATAAATCGCGCTCAGGTTCAGGAACGCGCCGGAATCCGCGCCGAACAATTCGGGCTTTTGCATCAGCTCGTCCAACCCCTCCAGCGCTTCGTCATGAACGTCAGGATGCAGGCTGAGGCCCTTGCGCATCTCGATCAGCAGTTTGGCGATCTCATTGTGGAACGTCCGCTCCGGCAAATCGAACGTCGCGGCCTCGCTGGCTCCCGTCTGGCCGGCGCCGTCACGGGCGACCAACCGCGCGGAGACACTCAGACCGGCCCAGGGATGCGCGATCAGATCGTGCGGATGGATGCCATGGGCGGTTTTGGGGGAGCCGTTGGGCAGCGGAATCGCGACCTCCACCGGCGGCGCGTCCGGCCGCGCGGTCAGCCTCAGTTCGGCGTGCAGATCGGTGACCCCGTAATCGTCTGTGGCGGACCAGGGCAGCCTGATCCGCCCGCTCGACTCGGACGGCCCCGGCGGTTCGGTCCACCACGCCATCGGCGGCTGATCCGGAATGACGGAGAGGTTCCAGGCGGCCAGTTCACCCCCACTCCGCTCCACCACAAGCCGCTCGTCCTTGTCGAGCGTCCGCTCAATCTGGAAACTGGTCTGGTCCAGGGAGGTGAACGGTGTCCGCTCACTGTCCAGCAGTAGGTCCGGCACGGCGGCACCGCCGGTGAGGTTGACGGTCAGCTTCGCGCCTACCGGCACAGCGACAGCGGATTGGTCCCGCTTCAGGAATACCGGCGCCAGCCCGGTATACGCCGGCGGCGTGACCCATGCCTGGATCTCAACCTCGCGCGGCGCGGCGGGCCGCGGCAGGCCGGGCTCGAGCGCCGCCTTCAACCGCGCCGGCGCATCCCGCCCGGCGATCACCAGTGTCGCCAGCAAACCGAGCAGCACCGCATACCGCAACGCCCGGAGATCGAGCGCGGCGAGGCCCGGACGCGGCCACCCGAGGCGCAACTGCCTTGCCCGGGCGAGGCCGCGTGCCACGTGCGCCCGCCACAGCGCGAGACTGGTGGGATCGTTGGTCGCCGGCCGGTCGCTGAGCGCCGCCAGCGGCCGGTGCGCGAGCCCGGAATCACGTTCCAACCGCCGGTCGCCGGCCGTGGCGTCCGGTGGTACGATCCGGGAAAAGCCACGCCACAGCAGCACCCCGATCATCGCCGCTGTCCCGGCGAGCAGCGCGAGATGGCCCCACCATGGCAGCAGCGACGGCAGATCAAGCAGCGCGATACATATGAACAAGCCCGCGACCCGAGCAGCGGGCAGCAGCGCCGGCAGCAAACGCTCAAACCACAGCACGACGCGGGCGAGCAGGCGGCGCCACCCCAGCCCGGGAGGCAGTGGCGGCAGGGCGGGGGCTGGATCTGTCATGCGGGGATGATCTCGTCGGCCCAGAGCGCGGCGTGTGTCTGGCGCGGGCGGATTGTGGCCCAGGAGGCGCCGTCGACCAACACCTCGGCCGCTCGAGGGCGAGCGTTGTACGAGGAACTCATCACCGCCCCGTAAGCACCCGCGTCCAAGATCGCCACCCTCGACCCTGGGCTGAGCGATGGCAGCAGACGGTCTCGGGCGAACCTGTCGCCTGGCTCGCACACCGGCCCCACGACGTCGGCGGGCGCGACGGATCCGACAGCGGCGGCGGCGGAGACCGGGACGATGCCATGCCAGGCGTCGTACATGGCGGGGCGCAGCAAATCGTTCATGGCGGCGTCCAGCACGACGAACCGGACACCTGGAGAATGTTTCTGTAGAATAACGGATGCGAGCAGCATGCCGGCCGGCCCCACCAGCCAACGGCCCGGCTCCAGGGAGATGCGAACATCCAGGTTGTGAAACGTGGCCTTGATCGCACCGGCCAATCCTTCGGGCCCCGGAGCGGGCTGATTGCGATAAGGAATGCCGAGCCCGCCGCCGCAATCGACGATTTGAACCGTATATCCAAGCTGCCGCAATTCACGCACCAGGTCCGCCATGCGAGCGAACGCCGCGCGGTAAGGCTCCAGGCTCATGATCTGGCTGCCGATGTGTGTGGCGAGGCCGACCGGCTCGATGCCCGGCATCCGGGCTGCCTCGACGTAGAGCGCGACCGCCTCGGCGTAGGGGATGCCGAACTTGTCACGCGCCCGCCCGGTCGTGAGTTTCTCGTGTGTCCGGGCGTCGACATCCGGGTTGATCCGCGGTGCCACTCGAGCGATCCGTCCCATCGCCACCGCGATCTCGGACAACATGTGCAGTTCTTCGGCGCTTTCGACGTTGATCTGGCCGATGTCCTCGGCCAGCGCGAGGCGTAGTTCCCGCTCGGTTTTGCCGACGCCGGAATAAACGATCCGGCCGGCGGGAATGCCGGCGGCGAGGGCTCGGAGCAGCTCGCCCTCGCTGACCACGTCGGCACCGGCGCCCTCGCGGCCCAACAGCGACAGGATGGCGAGGTGGTCGTTCGCTTTAACCGCATAATGCGGGTGCGCGTCGAGGCCCGCGTCGTTCAGCGCTCTGGTCAGCGAACGATAACGGCTGCGCAGCGCGCCGGCGGAGTAGACCCATGTCGGCGTGCCCACCTCGTCGGCGATCCGGTTGAGCGGCACGTCTTCCCTCACCAGCCCGTCCATCTCGTGCATGCGCAGATGCGGACGCGCGGCGATCAGTTCGGCGATAGTGGGATCAGGGTTGAGGTCTTCCGGTTCGGCGGCCATGCCGGAGC
>JBEKGV010000052.1:0-10956 GCA_050012615.1 Acetobacteraceae bacterium
CAAACCCGACGACTTCGAAGTTATTAGGGTCCAACTGATGATATTGCGCCAGATACGTCCGCACCGTGATCGCCCGAGCCTCGGACAGCTTCTGGTTATAAGCGTCGGAGCCAACCGCGTCGGTATGACCCGCGATCCGGAACCGCTCGTTCCTTAACTCCGGATCGGACAATGCCTGACCCAGTGCATCCAGCGAAATCATTCCGTCGTTGCTCAATTTCGCCGAATTGAATTCAAAGTTCACCGTCAGATCGACCGAGTTCTCCTGGACCGGCTCTTGCTGACCCTCGATGGTGATCCCTCGGCTGTGCCGGGTGATCCCACGCGTCACCAGCGGTGCCGCCAGACAGGTGCGTATCTGCTCGGCGGTCAGCGCGCCGGCACACGAGTTCTCGGCTCGAGCCGCGCCAGGCAGCAAAATCGCCAAAGCCATGAATATCAGTCGATAACGCATGATATACGCCCCCTCAACGGCGTGGTTGCGTTCATGGCGCGTGGTCGCGTGTCGTTAGCGCGATCGCCTCGGCATCCACGACGCGATCGGGCTGGTTGGGATCTGGCTTATACAGCAGCGTCTTGCGCAGCGCCGTCAGGTAATCTCGCTCCGTCGTGGACGCCGGAATCCCGTCGGTGAACAGAGGGCTTGCCGTCGCCACCGCGATCACCATCTCGGCGCCGAAGGGCGGCCCGACCTGAAACACCCGCGGATCTCGCCCGCCACCCAGATCGACAGTCGTATGAGCTGGCAGCGCCTGAGGCACGACTCCGCGCGGCTTATAAAGCAAGACAGCGTCGCCGTTCGCCGGCAAATAAGTGACGTAGAGATAACTCGCGAAGTCAGGCGTCTTGATTTGCAGGGTCAGACGGGTTCCTTCCTCGTATTCGGTTCCCTCGTGATCGACCGTGGCGAGCTTCAGGCCGTGATCGCCGGAAAACCCATCAATCAACGTCATCATGGCTTCGCATTGCGGCCACGGCCGCAATTGAACCCCGGACTCGACATGCAGGCTGGTTGGCAAGGTTTGAAGCAAATCGTTCAATTTCGCCAGATCGGCCGGTTCGCCGACCCAACCCTTCAACACGGCATCGGTCGCGCTCGATTGCCTCAACCCCAGGCGGCTGCACGCGAACTCCTGAGCGTAATCATCGATGACCTGCGCGAGAGACGCCATATCCGCCACCGCCGGCGGACCAGGTCGAGGGGATGGGACTGGTGCCGGTCCGTGAGGCGGAACCGGCGGAGCGACGCCGGAATCCTCGACGACATAGGCCGTGAGGGTATTCGCCTGGAACGCTCGATACGAAATCCAACCAAATCCGTCATCGGCCCATTTCGGGCCCCAGGAATTGATGATCTTGAATGCCTGAAGACGGTCGTCAAAGCCGGTCACGACGATCGCATGACCATCGAATTTCGCCGGTCCGTCCCGATCGTAGATCTCGCCCCGCCTTAAATGAGTGAGCGCTTTGGCATCGATGTTCATTCCGATTTCGACCGGATCGCCGGAGAGCAAGGATCCCTTGATGTCGTCGGCGTGAATGTCGTTAGCTCGACCAAACGATCGATAACCCGAAATTACGTTCGAGGCCGCAAGCTGTTTGATCTGAGCGGTTGGACGGGGACAACTCCGATCATCGTAAGGAAAATCCGCCATCGTCGCGATGCCTTCGGTCCTGATCAACTCCAGCGCTGCCCTGATGTTGCTGCCGCCGGAACAGTCCGGCTTGTTCACGAGCTGGTTGTAAATATAGGCCGGGCTGAACAGGTGCGCCGGATCGTTGGCCGTGGTCTGGGTGCGCTGGCGATAATAGTATCCGCGCAATGCGTAACCGACACTCCACGCTACGCAGGAACCTTGTTTGCCCTGATCTCCCGGCGGCGGAAACCAGGCGGACAAATCCTTGAACGCCGGCAAAAAGGCGCGAAACCGCGGCACGTGCTGGATTGTGCCGGGCTGCTCCGGAGGGTCCGGCTCATACCCCAGGCCATGGACCTCGTCCTGAGCGACCGCGAGGGCCGGAAACAATATCACGCCAATCAAAAACAAGCTGACCGCGATGCGGTAAAGCCGGCTTGGAAAGGATCTCATCGTAATCGCGCCACCATTGAAATAATCACGCGTATTCGGCCGCCCGGAACCAACTACCGTTGAAGTACGAGTCACCGCACTTAAATCGCCATGGCCGGGCTTGACCCGGCCATCTTTAGCGGCACCGTGCGTGTCGAGATGGCCGGGTCAAGCCCAGCCATGACGATTAGCCGTACCGAGCTTCAACAATTCTGGGCACTACCACGTGCGTTCAATCCAATCAACAATTCTCGCTGTCTGATCCCTCTTTCCCGCCGCCGGACCCGGCCCTACCGTCGTGCAACGCAACACTGTCCATCCCGCGGGGAAGCCCATGCCCATTTTGACAGACGCCATCCGCGCGTTTTGCGAACGGAGCCGGGTCGGGAGATTGGCGACCGCCGACGCCAAAGGCGCGCCGCACCTGGTACCGGTCTGTTACGCGATCATCGGCGACTCGCTTTATATCACCATCGATGAGAAACCGAAACGCACCGGCGTCCCATTGAAGCGCTTGCGCAACATCACCGAGAACCCCGAGGTCGCCGTCACGGTGGACCGCTGGGACGAGGACTGGAGCCGGCTCGCCTGGGTCATGTTGCGCGGCCGTGCCGAAATTCTGAACGACGGTGAGGAGCATGACCTGGCACAGGCGCGGCTGCGCGAACGCTATCCGCAATATCGGGCCATGGACCTCGACAGGCTGCCGGTGATCGCCATGCGGATTGCTCGCGCGACCGGCTGGGGCGCTCTGGACGGTTGAGCCAAATCATTGGAGAACCAACGGAACGAATGGACCAGCGGAACGTGGAGAAACCGATGAGAGGGCTGGCGGGCAAGCGTGCGATCGTCACGGGTGGCGGCAGCGGCATTGGTCGCGCCACGACACTACGGCTCGCCGGCGAAGGTTGCGCGGTCGGTATCTTCGACATCGACCTTCCTGGCGCCCAGGCCACCGTTGCTCTTTGCGATAGCCCCGCCTGGGCGTACCGCACGGACATCTCCGATCGGGCATCGGTGGAACAATCCGCCGCCGCGTTCGAACGCGACGCCGGTCCCGCCGACTTGCTGGCCAATGTCGCGGGCTGGGACCGCATGATGAGTTTCCTGAGTACCGACACCGCATTCTGGGACAAGATCATCGGCATCAATCTCTATGGTCCGTTGCATATGCACCATGTCGTCGTGCGCGGCATGGCGGCGCGAGGGTTCGGCCGCGTGGTGAACGTCGCTTCCGACGCCGGCCGCGTGGGTTCCTCCGGTGAGGCGGTGTACAGCGCCTGCAAGGGCGGCATCATCGCATTCACCAAGACGATGGCTCGCGAACTCGCTCAACGAAACGTGACGCTGAACGTCGTGTGTCCTGGGCCCACTGACACCCCGCTGTTCGATGCGATCAAGGCGGAGTCACCCGCTGGAGCGAAGATCGGCGAGGCATTGGCCCGTGCGATACCGATGCGCCGGATCGGCACGCCCGAAGATTACCCGGGGACCATCGCGTTTCTGCTGTCGGACGACGCGGCTTATATCACCGGCCAAACGATTTCCGTGTCCGGCGGTCTGACGATGGTGTGAAGATCGATTGACAATTGCATCCGGAGCACCATGCCATGACGGAAATCGACGGTTATGAAGTCCTCGGCCTCGGCATTTATTTCGAGGATCTCCCTGTCGGCCGCAAATTCCGTACCATCGGCCGCACCCTGACCGAGGCCGATCTGGTCAATTTCATCGGCGTCACCGGCCTGACAGAAGTGTTGTTCTCCAATGTCGAGTTCCTGCGGGAAGAAAGCGACATCAAGCAGCGGGTCGTTCCGGGCGCGATGGTCTACTCGTTCGCCGAGGGATTGCTGACCCACGCCACCATGCAGCACACCGGCTTCGCGTTCCTCAACATGGAACTGAATGTCCACGCACCGACCTTCGTCAACGATACGATCCATGTCGAATGCGATGTGGTGGAAAGCCGCCGCAGCAACAGTCGTCCCAACCGCGGCCTCGTTCGCACCATGAACCGCGTCGTCAAACAGGATGGCACATTGGTGCTGACCTACAATCCGTTACGAATGGTAAAGGCGCGGACCGAGGGTTAGTACCACCATCCCGAAAGCGCGAGTCATGGTCGTTACCCCGTCATGGCCGGGTCGAGCCCCATAGGCGCTAAGTTAAGAGGCCCGCACCTCAATTTACGCGTCATGGCCGGGCTTGATCCGGCCATCAATCGCCGCACCTGCCTTGACAGATGGCCGGATCAAGCCCGGCCATGACGAGAAAAGCGGCGTGCATCGGCCTTAACTTAGTGCCTATGGGGTCAAGCCCGGCCATGACGGGGAGTGGGTGCGAGCGCGGCCGGGTCAATCACCGCCGTCACCGGCACTTTCCAGCCGGATCGGAGCGTGCCGCCTGACGTGAACGCGCTCAAGCACGGCCAGACGCTGCTCCAGTCGCGTGAGGTCATCCGCCGGCAACCTCCCCCGGCAGCCTTCGACGATGCGCCGGCCGCGTTCGACCATGATGTCGCGCAACCAGTCGTTCTCGCTGGTGACGGCGACATCATGCAGCAATCGCAACAGACGCAGACTGACCGCCGCGTCGGTCGTCGCATAAGCCCGGATCTGCTCGATCGCGGTGTTCAGCAATCCGTCCAGGTCGATCCATGGCAGCACGACGCGCAGAACGTGCGGCGGGTTGTACATCAGCGTCTCCGGCGGGAACCGGCTGACCCAGGAAATCAGGATACGAGTGAGCTGATCGATGCAGCTGATCGCCGTGCTGGGATCGTTAACCGCCGGTGAAATGGCTCGCAGCGCGATATCGGCGATCTGGATGACGCCGAATTCGACGTCCTGCTGCAGCGTGCGCATTGGACCAATATCGAACGCTCCCGTCAGCTCGACGGCTCGGTCGCGATCCAGGCGGCTGCGCCGGGAGATCATCAGCAGCGGGACGCCCGCCGGCACGAAGTGACCGACCGAACGAGTGACCCGAACGCGCAAATGGTGCATGCGGGCAAAATGCATGAGCCGCGCCGTGTCGATGAAGCGGATGTAGCCGGACACTTCGTTCAGGATTGGGAATTCAGGCTCCTCGGATACGAACGCCGTGGGCGCGGGACGGTAATGAGGCACGGCAGGATGCGGCATCAGGGCGTCGATCACCTGTTCGGTCTCGCGCGCGATTCGATCCACGATGTGGTTCACGCTGATCGACTGCGAAATGTGATGGATGAAAAACAGCAGCCAGCCGACACAGAGCAGCGCCAGCAGCATCGCGCCCGCCACGGTCGCCACCGGCGCGAATGGTTGCGGAAGCGAACGGGCGGCCGGCAGCGCCGCCACGCAGTAGGAGAAGGTTCCGAGGAAAATCCCAAGCGTCCATTGCGTGCCGCGATCGCGCACGAAACTGATCAGAATGCGTGGCGAGAATTGCATCGACGCCAGCGTCAGCGTCATCAGCAGGATGGCGAAGACGATCGACACCACCGTCATGATCGACGTCGCTATGACGCTGAGGATCGCCTGGGCGACCTGCGGATCCTGACGCGAGGGGAACAGTGTCGAGGGAACCCAGTCCACGAGGAGCGGCGTCGACTCCTCCACCGACGACAGCACGGCCCCGCACAGTCCGAGGACGATGGCGATCATCAATGGCCGGACGAGGAAGCCGCCGCGCAGCGCATAGGCAACCGATCGCAACCGCAGGGGCAATCTTTTGAACATTCGTGGTCCGCTCGTTGACCCTGAGTAGCGGGTTGGTCTCCGCGAGGGAACCGTTGCCGCTAAACGTTGGACCTGGGTTACGAAAGCCCCGCCCACCGACGGCCCGGCGTTCAGAACATCGTGCCGCCCCGCATCGCCATTTGCTCGGCGAACGGCCCGAGCGCCATCGCGGGCAAATAGGTCAGGCCGCCGACGATCACGATCACGCCGATCAGCAGGCCCACCCAAAGCGGCCCTGTCGTTGGCAGTGTGCCGTGAGAGGCCTCCATCCGCCGCCTGGTCGCCAAAGACCCGGCCAGCGCCAGCACGGGCACGATTACCAGGAAGCGGCCCACCGCCATCCCCAGGGCTAATGTCAGGTTGTGGAACGGCGTGTTCGTGCTTAGCCCGGCGAACGAGCTGCCATTGGTGTTCACCGCCGAGGCGTAAGCGTACAGCACCTCACTGAAGCCATGCGGCCCGGCATTCCCCAAACCGGTCAGCCCGGCGGGGATCACCACCGCCAGGGCCGTCGGCAACAGCAGCGCCGCCGGCACGACGAGCAGCGCCAGCATCGTCAATTTGATTTCCCGCGCCTCGATCTTGTTGCCGAGATACTCCGGGGTGCGGCCAATCATCAGACCCGCGATGAACACCGCCACCACCGCGAACAGCAGCATCCCGAACAGCCCGGACCCCGGTCCGCCGATGATCACCTCGTCGAGCATCATGTTGCCCAGAAGCACCATTCCTCCCAGCGGAAGGTAGCTGTCGTGCATGGAATTCACGGCGCCCGACGAGGTGGCCGTCGCGACCTCGGCGAACAACGCCGAACCGGGCACTCCGAAGCGCACCTCCTTGCCTTCGAGGTTGCCCAGTTGCTGGTCCAGTCCAGCGTGCGGCAGCAGCGGATTGCCGCCGGCTTCGACGGAATGCACCGCCGCCGCTCCCGCCAGCAAAAGCACGAGCATCGCGGCGAGCAGCGCCCAGCCTTGGCGTTCATCGCCGACCATCCGGCCGAAGCAGTTGGTGAGTGCCGCTCCAATCAGCGGCATCAGCAGCATCCCCAAAAAATTGGTCATCCCGGTCGGGTTCTCGAACGGATGGGCTGACTGCGCGTTGAAGAATCCGCCGCCATCGCCACTGAGCAGCTTGATGGCCTCCTGCGATGCGACGGGTCCGAGCGATAGTGACTGCGTCGTTCCGTCCAGCGTCATCGCACCAGCCGGACCGGAGAATGTCTGCGGCACCCCCTGCCAGGCCATGAACAGTGCGGCGAGCACACTGATCGGCAGCAGGATGTAAAGCGTCGCGCGTGTCGAATCGACCCAGAAATTGCCGATCGTCGAAGACCCGCGGCGGGCGAAGCCGCGGGTCAGAGCGATCGCCACCGCAATTCCCGCGGCGCCCGACAGAAAGCTCTGCACGGCGATCGCCGCCATCTGGGACAGGTGACTGAGCGTCGTCTCGCCGCCGTAAGACTGCCAGCTCGTGTTGGTGGCGAAACTGATCGAGGTGTTCAGCGCCAGATCGGGCGCCACCGCGGCCTGACCGGCCGGATTAAGCGGCAACCGATCCTGCAGGCGCAGCAGAAGATACAGCACGAGCATGCCCGGCAGGTGGAACACCAGCAACGACATTGCGTAATGACACCATTCCTGTTCCTGATCGGGCCGCACGCCGGCCAGCCTGTAAAACCCGGCTTCGACCGGCCGCAAAAGCATCGACAGCATCGTTGCTTCGCCGGCGAATACGCGATGCATGTAGCCGCCAAGCGGCCGCACCAACACCAGCAGCAGGATGAGCCAGACAAGCAGTTGAGCGGTGCCGGCAGGTGTCATGATCAGATGTCCTGGCAAAGCCAGGCATAGCCAATCGCGGCGATCACCACGACGACGATAAAGCTCAGCATCAGTATATCGGACACGGCAAGGGTCCCATGGGTTGGCGATCTCGGCGGGCTTATGAGGCGATGCGCGTTGTATTGGAAGACGCGCCCGCCGGATTCGCGGTTCGACGCCGGAACCAATATCCCGTGGCCCAGGCAGCCCCGAAGCTTCACGCCTCCGTCGGCATCTCGCGGCGCTGTTGATCGGCATCGACAATATTGGGCGTGCGACTATGCGATTCCGATATCACGGCCGCCCGCTCAATATGGATTTTATATAAAACCACCCCCTAATTTCGATCGTCGCGGTTGCCACCGGCGGGCACCGCTCGCCCTGACCGGCTGTAGGAGTGCCACGTGAGAAACGCAGATATCGCCGGGCATCCGAGCCCGCGTGTGCTCGACGACGAGAATCCGGACGACGTCCCCGCCGTGCGGTTCACGCCGGGTCAGTTCTTCAGGGAGGCTGGCGTCGTGATCGCCGTCTGTCTCGGATTAGGCTTATTCGTCCAAATCCTGTTAGGGTAGGGCAGACTGGATCCTGCTGTCATGCAGCCGAACCGTCGGCGGTGCGCAAAGAAAATCCCGCCGATATGGAATTTATATATCCACCCCGCTATTTGTGTTGCGCTGCGGCAAGCGACCCGAGGCGGATCCCATCGCCGGCCGGGTCGATCGTTTGTGTACGCCGAGACGCGGTTGCCAGGAGTTATCCCATGCTCGACATCGCCTATATCGTGATTGGCGCCATCTTCCTCGGTGCGTTCGCGCTTTACGCGCTCGCCTGCGATCGTTTGTGAGGAGCCGCCATCATGATTCTCGACTATGTACTAGGTGCGATCGTCTCGATCGGCCTGCTCGTCTATCTCGTATATGCCTTGATCCGCCCCGAACGTTTCTGACGGCGGACATTTCCAGGATGGCCCTCCCATGACCTTCAACGGTTGGCTGCAGATCGCAATATATTGCGTTCTGCTGGTGCTTATCACCAAACCCATCGGCGGTTACATGACCCGTGTGTTCAACGGGGACCGCACCTTCTTGTCCCCGGTGCTCGGGCCGATCGAGCGAGGGCTGTACCGCGCCAGTGGCGTCGACGAGACGCAGGAACAACACTGGGTCGCCTATGCGATCGCCATGCTGGCGTTCAGCTTCGCCGGTTTCGTCGTGCTGTACGCGTTGCAACGGCTGCAGGCCGTGCTGCCGTTCAATCCACAGGACCAGACCGCGGTGACGCCGGACCTGGCGTTCAACACCTCCGTCAGCTTTCTCACCAACACCAACTGGCAGTCCTACGTGCCGGAAACCACGTACAGCTACCTGGTGCAGATGGCCGGACTGACGGTGCACAACTTCGTGTCCGCCGCCACCGGCATCGCGCTGGCGATCGCGTTGATCCGCGGCTTCGCCCGGCGCTCGGCGAACACGATCGGTAATTTCTGGATCGATATGACCCGCTGCGTGCTGTACATCCTGCTGCCGGCCTCGATCATCGTCGGCCTGGTGTTCGTCGCTCTGGGCATGCCGCAAAATCTGAATGCCTACACCGAAGCGACGACAATTGAGGGCGCCAAACAGATCATCGCCCAGGGGCCGGTGGCCTCGCAGGAGGTGATCAAGATGCTGGGCACCAACGGCGGCGGATTCTTCAACGCCAACTCGGCGCATCCGTTCGAAAACCCGAGCGCGCTCACCAACCTGATCCAGATCCTGCTGATCTTCTCGCTCGGCGCCGGCCTGACCAACGTGTTCGGCCGCATGGTCGGCAGCCAACGTCAGGGCTGGGCGATCTTCGCCGTGATGAGCGTGCTGTTCCTGGTTGGTGTGACAACCGCGTACACGGCCGAGTCCGCGGGCAACCCGGCGTTCGCCGCGCTGCATGTCGATCAGGCGGCGTCAGCGCTGCAGCCTGGCGGCAACATGGAGGGGAAAGAAGTACGGTTCGGCATCGCCAACTCGGCGCTGTTCACCACCATCACCACCGACGCCTCCTGCGGTGCCGTCAACAACATGCATGACAGCCTGATGCCGATCGGCGGCATGGTGCCGATGGTCAACATCATGTTGGGCGAGATCATCTTCGGCGGCGTCGGCTCCGGCCTCTACGGCATGTTGCTGTTCGTCATCATCGCGGTATTCGTCGCCGGGCTGATGGTCGGCCGCACGCCGGAATACCTCGGCAAAAAACTGGAAGCGAAAGAGGTCAAGATGGCCATGCTGGGCATCCTGATCCTGCCGATGTCGATGCTGGGCTTTACCGCTTTGGCGGTGGTGCTGCCGGAGGGCACGGGAGCGCTGGCCAATGCCGGCCCGCACGGCTTTAGTGAGGCGCTGTATGCCTACGTCTCCGCCACCGGCAATAACGGTAGCGCCTTCGCCGGCCTGTCCGCCAACGTGCCGTTCTGGAACAGCACGCTGGGACTGGCGATGCTCATCGGACGCTTCATGATGATCATCCCGATGCTGGCGATCGCCGGATCATTGGTGCGCAAGAAGATCGTTCCGCTGTCCGCCGGCACCTTTCCAACCGATGGCGGCCTTTTCGTCGGCCTCGTGGTCGGCGTGATCGCCATCACCGGTGGATTGATCTTCCTCCCCTCACTCGCTCTCGGTCCCATCGTCGAGCAACTGGCGATGCACGCGGGCACTTTGTATGACACAGGCAGCTAACATGGACAGCAAAATGACCCGGCGGAACGCCCAGTCGACCATGCTCGACCCCGCCATCCTCTTCCCCGCCATCGGGCAATCGTTCGCGAAACTCGATCCGCGGCTGATGATCCGCAATCCGGTGATGTTCGTCGTCGAGGTTGTCGCGGTGCTCACCACGGTGATTTTCGTGCGCGATCTCATCACGCATGGGGAACATCTCGGCTTCACCTTCCAGATCATCCTCTGGCTGTGGATCACCGTGTTGTTCGCCAACCTCGCCGAGGCGGTCGCCGAGGGCCGGGGCAAGGCGCAGGCGGCAACTCTGCGCAAGGCACGCACCGAAACGATCGCCAAGCGCCTGCCGGCCATCAATGCCACCCAGTATCAGGAAGTGGCGGCGCCAGATCTCAAACAGGGCGACATCGTCCTGGTCGAGATGGGCGACCTGATCCCGAGCGATGGTGACGTGATCGAGGGAATTGCCTCGGTCGACGAGTCCGCCATCACCGGCGAGTCCGCTCCGGTGATCCGCGAGTCAGGTGGCGACCGCTCGGCCGTCACCGGCGGCACGCGCGTGTTGTCCGACTGGATCAAGGTGCGGATCACCGCGGCCCAGGGTTCGACCTTCCTTGACCGGATGATCGCGCTG